>JBEBGU010000498.1:0-4155 GCA_040081325.1 Prosthecobacter sp. | reverse complement strand
CTTGGAGCTGGCCCATGCCATTGTCGAAGACGCCGCACCTCTCACCGCTCGCGTCATCGTGAACCGAATCTGGAAGCACCACTTCGGTCGCGGTTTGGTCGATACACCGAGCGAGTTTGGCAATCTCGGCGAAGCTCCCACGCATCCCGAGTTGCTCGATGATCTCGCTGGTCGCTTCATCGAGAACGGATGGTCGCTCAAGTGGCTGCATCGTGAGATACTCAACTCCGCCACCTGGCAGCAAAGCAGCGTCTCCCCCGGCAATGAACAGCGCGATCCCGAGAACAAACTCTATGCCCGCATGACGCGCCGTCGGCTCGACTGGGAATCCTGGCGTGATGCCATTCTCACGGCTACCAGCGAACTCGATCTCCGCTCCGGTGGCCCAGCCTCCTCGATCAGCGATGCCAAAAACCTCCGCCGCTCTCTTTACGGAGCCTCCGACCGTCAGGACATGGACCCCATGCTCCGCATCCACGACGTGCCCGATCCCGGCGCGCACAACCCCTGGCGCACCGAGACCATCACGCCCTTGCAGGGCCTCTTCGCCCTCAATTCCCCTTTCATCCAGGCCCGTGCCGACGTGCTCGGAAAGTGGATTCAGTCCCAGGGTGAAAACCGCTTTATCATCACCTACGCACGCCTCTTCCAGCGCCCGCCCACCGCACGCGAAACCCAGGCTGCCCAGCACTTCCTCATCGGCCGCGAGTCCGACCCAGCCGCCTGGTCCCAATATGCCCAGGCCCTGCTAGCTGCGAATGAGGTCATGTTTGTTGATTGAGCCCAGTAACCCGGGCATTCCTGCCCCGCACATCTTCAACACTTCGACCCCCATGTGGAGAAAAGGCTTGGTGAGGTGTGCATGCCACCTCAAAGGCGTTTCATCGTTTTTGCGATCAGGTCTTGTATCATCACGCAAAGTTCGGGAGTAGTCCGATCTGGTCTAAAGCCTGGCCACGATGGACACTCAACCATGAGCTGATCCCATGACTCCTTGCAGCGCTCATAATCCACGTATAGATTACGGTTTCCAGTGATGAGAAATAGTCGGTAAAGAAATGGGTCCTGATACCTCCCACAGCGGGTTCGGATGCAAGCCATCATAAACTCTTCAAATTTCTCATCCTCCCAGTGTGGGGCACCACTCAGCAACTCAATAATGGGCGGAGCACCTTGCTGCCACTGTGCTTTGCGGAGCACTTCAATCGGCTGCGGGCCAAAGAACGCATCCTCATCAAACGGCTCGAATGGATCTGGATGAGCTTTCTGACTCGGTCGAAATAGTCTGATGAGGGAGGACAAGATGCTCATATCGATAATCTGCTGCAGATGCCATACGGCGCGTTGATAGCATCGTTTTTTTGGTTCTTTGGACGGGGCGTGCCGATGATAACTGTGCCCTGTTACAGCACCGCTTTACTGGACAAAATTTACTGAACCTCCCCGCGTTCAATCCCCGAGCCGGAGGCTCGATGGCCGGTAGTGAAAGGAGCGTTAGCGACCGATAAACACCGGACCAGCCAACGCAACACGGTCCGACGGAATGGTGTCGAGCCGTGCTTACTCATTGGATTCATACATTGCGTGTCAATGGCGGTGGACTTGGTGGCAATGGCGGTGGAGTTGCCCCTTTGGAGAATGAAGTTGATAAAACTCCTACGGTCGCCACGAGGGCGAAGAACAGGATACCTAAACCCTCGAAGATCGTCGGCTTCTTGCCTTCCTCGATGATGATCGGCTCCCTGGCGATGTTCGGGAGCGTACTGCGGACTTGAAAGATGACTCGATCATCCCGGAACAGTCCGGATTGGATGAGCCCCTCGAAGGGTCTTTTCTGAAGAATCACGCGTGCGTTCTCTATGGCAAGTTTCAGTCCTTTGATTTCGCTATCCTTGGCTTCATCCAAAACCTGAAACTGCCGGGTGAGGGCGAGTAGTTCGGGGTCTGTGGAACGAAGAAGGACCGAGACCTCTGCGTCAGCCTTCCCTTCCGGGTGAATTGGGACATAAACACTATCGATCTTTTTTTTGAAACCCGTTTCAAAAGCAGCGGCGTCGATAAGATTGATCTGCCCTCCAGTGACCCGAACCCATTTGGCACTCGGAGGATTGGCGATTAGCTGTTGAATCGAGACCTCGATCGGCTTGGTATTGGTAAAATAGACATAGAAATTCTGAATCGCGAAGCCTGCAATCACGATGGGCGCGATTAGCAGAAAAGGGCGGATGGCAGGAGGAATGGTGATGTTGAGGAAAATCATAAATCCCAATATGAAACACCTGCAAAGTTTTGCAGATTAGCTTCGGTATGGAGGTGGCGTAATGGGGGAATTTCCTGGCGAACGACCCAAGCTCAGTGACTCGGTGCGCAGGCCAAAACAATTGCAAACCACGGTACCATGCCGGGTTCGTGGCAGCCCATGGCCAAGGCGATGGACTCTATTCGTGCTACTTCGACTTTTGTTCATCCCGGGTAACGTCAGTCGTCTGGTAGATGGATGGACGCTCGTCAAAAAGGTATCTGCGTGAACCTGAGTGGTAAATCTCGGTGAGGATCTCCTCAAAGCTTGCTTCACTGTGGAGGCATCCGTTCATGGTCTGAACCTTTCGCTCTCGAAGGGAAGCGGGAAAGCTGGAGAGTGGCCATCGCTCGGACGTCTTTGGATCAAAGGCGAACATGGTGGCCAGGACATAAAGCTTCTGTTCAGGGACTGTGACATACGGGAGACTCTCGGTCAGCCGTTTCAATGCTTCTTGATCATGCTTTACGATCACAGTCATGGCCCAACAAGCTGAGGTAGGTGAACCAGACTCTCCGACAAGTCTCGAAGCAAAGACCTGAGCGTGGAATAGGGTCGAGTAAGCCTTGTCGATGAGGATCTTCGCCCCCACAGCTTTTGCTTTGAGTATCTCTGTCTCAGTTGGGTGCTGAACTGGAAGCTGCCCATGAGCCATCAGGCAGGCAAGTCCAAGTGCGATGGATAGGAGTGTCTTCATGGGGTTCAAAATTTTGATCAAAGAGGTGATTTATCGACAGACCTTAGAATTATGCGGGAGTCTAGCCGCGCGATGGAGCGCCAGGCAACAAGACATTGGATTCACAGGCAGTGAAACCTCTGGGTTCCAGTTTACCAATCCTGGTGGCTCCCGGTCTAGAGCTGCGGGACGAGCGGCCGTGTGGAGATTGATGGGTGGGGGCGGAGGATGATGTCCTTTACAGATGCCCATCTGTGACCATTCATGCTCGCCCTTTTCCAGTTACCCGAAATGACCACCAAGCTCGATCCTAAATTCCTCTCTCTCCTTACCGACACTGCACAGAAACTCCAGGGGCTGGAAATACAGCCGCAGGTGCTCGCTGAGTCCGTTCCAGCATTGAGCGCCCTCACGGCTGAACTTGGCCAGCGGTTGATCGATTGCGCTGAGCAGCTCACCGCCGCCATCCAAGCTAAAGTCAGCGCAGACCTTGCTGAAAAGGCGGCTTTGCTCCTCGCTAAAGAACAAGCGGCTGCTGAGAAAGAAGCAGCCAAGGCACAGGCACTCGCCGAAAAGGAGGCCGCCAAAATCGCTGCTGCTGAGGCCAAGGCGCAGGCGCTTGCCGATAAAGAGGCAGCCAAAGCCAAAGCAGATGCCGAGCGTGAAGCAGCCAAAGAAGCCGCCGCTGCCGCTAAAGCTCAGGCTTTGATCGAACTCGAAGCTCTGAAAGCCGCCGCCGTTTTACTCAAGGCCAAGCAACTCGCTGATGCTGCTGAAGCCAAGGCTCAAGTGCTCGCGGAAAAAGAAGCCGCACGACTCGCCAAAGAACAAGCGGACGCCGATAAGGCGGCGGCCAAAGCTCAAGCTCTCGCCGTACTGGAAGCTGCCAAGATCGCTGCTGCTGAAGCCAAGGCCCAAGCTCTCGCCGATAAGGAAGCCGCGCGTCTCGCTAAACAACAGGCCGATGCCGAAGCTAAAGCCCAAGCTCTCGCCGAGAAAGAAGCCGCGCGTCTCGCCAAGGAACAAGCGGAGGCTGAGAAGGCCGCGGCTAAGGCCCAAGCGGAGGCCGAAAAGGAAGCCGCCAAGATCGCTGCTGCCGAAGCCAAAGCCCAGGCACTCGCTGAAAAAGAGGCCGCGCGTGTGGCCAAGGAACAGGCTGATGCTGAGAAAGCCGCTGCAA
>JBEBGU010000497.1:0-4162 GCA_040081325.1 Prosthecobacter sp. | reverse complement strand
GGCCTGCGACAGGTCAGCGTTATCTCGAATCATTTCAGCACGCGCGTGCAGATCGTAAAGCCACGCCACGAGCAGCCTTCGCAGGCTGGACACTGGAAAACAGGCCCTATGAGCTGCCGCCTCGGCGTCTCGATCACATCGTTCGCATGAGTGATGGCACAGGGATCTTTCAGCACGCCATTTTTAACGTGCCGAATTTTCACGAGGGCTACTGCACGGATGACAATGCCCGTGCTTTTATACTGTGTAGTATGCTTGATGAGATTGGCGATCAACCACCAGCAGAAAACCTGGGTAAGCTAGCCACCAGCTACCTGGCTTTTCTCGCCGCAGCGCTAGACTACCAAAGCGGTCGCTTCCGCAACTTCATGAGTCACAGCCGACAATGGCTGGAGGTGGCAGGCAGCGAGGACAGCCACGCCCGAGCTCTATGGGCAGCGGGTATTGGCGCAGGTCGCTCACGCAATGAAGGCCACCGCAGACTGTCAGCACAGCTCTTTGAGCGTGGACTAGGCGCGGTTGGAAAATTCACCTCGCCACGCGCTTGGAGCTTCACACTACTCGGCATCCATGAGTATCTGCGTCAGTTCAGCAGCAGCACTGAGATCCACGCCATGCGTGCCACTCTGACAGGCAAGCTCATCACTCTTTGGAATGGCTACGCCACCGATGTTTGGCCATGGTTTGAACCCTGCGTCACTTATGACAACGCACGCATCTGCCAAGCGCTGATTATCAGTGGTCAGTGGTTGCCAAACCCCGAGGCCTTGGCCATCGGACTCAAATCATTGAGTTGGCTAGCATCAATTCAAAAGACCCAGTCGGGCTGCTTCCGCCCCATCGGCAGTAATGGATTTTACCAGCGCGAAGGCGCACGAGCTGACTTTGATCAACAACCTGTGGAGGCGCAGGCCATGGTCTCTGCCTGTCACGAGGCCTTTCGTGCGACTCAAGATCCGATGTGGACACGCGAGGCCAAGCGAGCCTTTGAATGGTTCCTCGGGCGTAACGATCTGGGACTACCACTCTACGACTCCACCACAGGAGGCTGCGGAGATGGCCTACATCATGATCGTGTGAATGAAAATCAAGGCGCGGAGTCAACTCTGGCCTTCCACCTAGCTCTGGCAGAGATGAACTGCGCCGAACATTTAGTCACCCCATTATTGTCCGCCTCATGAGCACTGTTCACATCCGGCGTCATGAAGTGTCACTGCTTCCTGAGAGCGCCCGCGTCATCCTGCGCCCCTTTATTCCTGGTGAGACACACCGTATTCTCACCATCATCGGTCGCGCGCTGGCACTCTCAGAGGAAGAGGTTGTTACTGAGTTGAATGCAGTGCGGCTGGAGTTCGATTCACGTCACTTTGACATTGAAGCGACTCTGCACGCGCATTTTGAAAAGATTCGGCATCACATCTTCACCCAGCGAGCTATGTCGCATGAGCGGCAGCTTCTTATCGGTGCGCTTTTTTCAGGTGAATATGCGCTGGAATCGGCGGCCCTATTTAACCCATCTATCGTGCCACATCATGATCAAAGCGGCGTGCCAGAGGGCGGGCTACGTTTCATCATGAGCCTACGCGCTACGGGTGAGGGGCACATCTCGTCCATCGAGTTCCGTACAGGTCTGATCGCGCCGGATGGAGCCATCAGTATGGACACGATCTCACGCTTTGTCACCGTGCCAGAGATCGTCCCGAATCCAAGCTATCGGAAGCGACGCTTCACCATCAAGCTTGCTGAGATGGGCTTTGATGACGATCACGCCGCAGCAGTCATGGCTCCGCTAGGGGAGATATTCACACGCAATGAGCTGAACCAAAGCGTGGGGACCGTGCGGCATGAATCACAGCCTGCTTCCCGTGATTTGAAGCGCACTCTCGAATGCCTCCAGTGGCTAGCGGACTCAAACTATGAGCTGCGATTTTGCGACAAACTGGCCATGAGTGAGCGCATCATTTTTCCCGTTTCACTCAATGAAACCAATGGCATCGAAGACGCTCGTTTTGTGCGTTTTGTTGAAGATGATGGATCGGTGATGTATTACGCCACATACACCGCCTACAATGGGCGAGCGATTCTTCCGCAGCTCATCGAGACAGAAGATTTTTTACACTTCCGCATCCTCACTCTCAATGGCAGTGCGGTGCAGAACAAAGGCATGGCTCTTTTCCCGCGCCGTATCGGCGGACGTTACGCGATGCTTTCCCGTCAAGATGACGAGAACCTCTTCATTATGTTTTCGGACAGCCCACACCACTGGCGTGATACCCATGTGATTCTGCGCCCTTGCGAGATGTGGGAGTCTGTCAAAATCGGTAACTGTGGTTCGCCAATCGAAACCGAGGAAGGGTGGCTAGTTATCACGCATGGTGTGGGGCCGATGCGCAAATACTGCATTGGTGCAGCATTGCTAGATTTGAATGATCCGACCAAAGTCATCGGACGCCTGCGCCAGCCGTTACTCGCTCCTGAAGGCAATGAGCGTGAAGGCTATGTGCCTAACGTTGTTTATAGCTGTGGATCAATGCTGCATGGGCGCGAACTCATCTTGCCTTATGCCATGAGTGACAAGGCCTCTGCTATAGCTAGCATCTCTCTTGATGAACTTCTTGCCGCAGTGAAATCAAAAGCCGTTTAGGACTGTGTTGGGCATTGCATATAAAGGCTGAGAGGTGGGGTTACACCCCATGGCGAACGCAATGGCCACGTCGCAGCTTGCTGCCCTATGAATAAAGACCCGTCCTTACCATCACTTGAACTGTCCATCCGACGGACATTGGGAGAAATTAGAGAATTCGCACGCCGCGAGCCAGCACAGACATTTGCCGCCGCAGTCGGTATCGGACTGCTCATCAATCTGCTACCTTCGAGAATAGTCACTGGCACGGTTGCCATCGTGGGTGCGGCGCTTGTTCGCCCCGTCCTACTCTCCCTCGGCGTCACGAAGGCCATGGAGCTTTGCTGTCAGAAATCAATCAACCCATCCCAACCATGAATACGAATACCCTCCCAGATCTTGCTGCGGAAGCCCGCAACGCCATTGAACCAGTGCTTTCCGTGTGCGCCAAACCCGCCGCCCAGGTCGAGAAATACATGCGCCAGCATCCTGGCGGTACGTTGCTTGCAGCGGCAGGCTTCGGCATTGCCGCCGTTTTGCTTTTCCGTGCATTGACTCCAGCACCACCACGTAATCGCGCTGTCCGCCTTCTCGAAGAAATCCAGCAACGGCTTGCAAGCCTCGCAGAGGACAGTACGCATGCTATGAACACTGGCATTGACGCAATCGACGATCTTCACCTAGATCGCAAAATCAACAATTACGGACGCAAGTTTACGAGTCTGTTTAATTGATATGAAGTGTCACGACCGCGTCTTCATTCAGAGCTTTCTTCTGCGGCTTTTGCTGGTGACTTGTTTCAGCGCATGCACACCGTCGCAGGAGCGGCTGTCGAATAAGGCTCGTGCCCATGCCTTCATCGCCTACTGGCCGCCACCAGCGGGGAGTCAAAGACTGCGCTTAGCGGTGAAAGATAACATCGACATGCAAGGGATTGTCACCTCGGCGGGTTCTGAATATTTAGCCAAAAATAATGTGCCTGCGAAGAGGGACGCGCCATGTCTGGCTCTGGCACGGGAGCGGAATGTGCAAATCGTGGGGAAAACCAATCTCACGGAGTTTGCGATCACGGTCTCTGGTAAGAATAGCTTCTTTGGCACGCCTAAAAGCCGCCTGGATGGCAAGAATGAGGTGATCCCGGGTGGCTCATCTAGCGGCTCCGCGATGGCGGTCGCCACTGGCATGGCAGATGTCGCTTTTGGGACGGACACAGGCGGCTCCATTCGTGTCCCGGCAGCTTGCTGCGGTGTTTATGGCTTGAAGACCACCTTTGGTCTTGTCTCCACCCAAGGCGTGTTTCCGATCTCACCGAAACATCTGGACACTGTCGGGCCACTGGCTCGGAACATGAATGATCTCGTGCAGGGCATGAGCTTGTTGCAGCAGGGTTTTGAAACGCGCTACCAGGAAGCCGTCGCAGACAAACCTCTGGCACGGCACATCACTATCGGACGTGTGTATCTAGATGGCACCGATCCAGAGATCGACCAAGCCATTGACGCTGAGTTGGCGGCGAAGAAGTTCAAGGTCATCAGGCTC
>JBEBGU010000496.1:0-4162 GCA_040081325.1 Prosthecobacter sp. | reverse complement strand
TTTGGACACAGCCCCGAGGTCATTAAAGAGGCGACGCATCTGCCCTGGGATGTCGTCAGTGCGGGCGCAGTGCTAAGTGTCATGGGTACTGGTTGGCTCTGGAGCGAGCTGCGTTCGCAGCGGCCATCACTTGGCTGACTGGCATTCAATGCTCCAATCGTTGGGTGCCGTCTGGTATGGAGTCAGTGATGCCTATTTTGGTGTTGGAACTGCGACTGTGGATGGTCTTGCCGTCGGAAACGTCTCGATACCAGCGGCGCATTTGTATTTTTTCGGTTTGTGAAAAAGTGTGTCGATATTGGCGTTTGTTCCGCATGAACGCCATGCGCCCCCTAACTCTCTTTGCCATACTTTGCTTCGCCAATGCTGCTCAGGCAGCCACGGATACATCGACTACGTCTCGTCAAATTGACTCGATCCTGGAAGCGGATTGGAAGAAGAATGGCCTCAAGGGTAATCCTGCTGCGGATGATAACACGTTTGCTCGGCGCATTTATTTGGATGTCATCGGGCGCATCCCGACGACACGTGAGGCTGAGGAGTTTCTGGCTTCCACTGACGCTGATAAGCGCGCAAAGCTAATCGACAAATTGCTAGCCTCTGAGGGTTACGCTCAGCATTTCTTTAACTACTGGGCTGATGTGCTGCGTGCTCAATCGAATGGCAATCAAACTGGCGCGATCACGGGCGCAGCTTACACCAATTTCATCAAACAGAGTCTTCGGGATAACAAACCATACGACCAGTTTGTGCGCGAGATGGTAGCTGCGCAGGGAAAGGCCTGGGACAATGGTGCCATCGGCTATTACATGCGAGATCGTGGGATGCCGCTGGATAATATGGCCAGCACAGTGCGCGTCTTTTTGGGCACGCGAGTGGAGTGTGCCCAGTGCCACAATCACCCTTTTGATAAGTGGTCACAGATGCAGTTCTACAAAATGGCAGCCTTTACTTATGGGGTCGAGACTCAAGACTACAATGGCGGAACGATGGGTGGTGTGCGTGATCTTTTGAAGGAGAAAGAAGATGTTGTGCGCGCCTCATTTAAAGAGCCGCAGCGCCCGAAATTCGTCAAAGGCATGGACAAAGCAGAGTTTGCCAAGCTCGAAGAGAAATACCGAGCCGAATCCAAAGAAGTGCAGAAAAAACGTGAGGAAGCCCGGCAGGTGATGCGTAAAGAGCAGCGCAACTACCAGGAGTCCATGAGAGACGTGAGCGACACGATGCGCTACACCAGCGCAAGTTCCCGTGAGCGCAAAGTAACTCTGCCGCATGACTATCAGTATGCGGATGCCAAGCCCAAGTCAGTGGTGGCACCGGGCACCATGATGGGGCATGAGTGCATCACTCAACCGGGAGAAACGCCGCTACAGGCCTATGCTCGCTGGATGACGAGTAAGGACAATCCAAGGTTTGCGACGGTCATTGTGAACCGGCTTTGGAAGAAGGCCTTTGGTCTGGCCCTGATCGAGCCGCTGGATGAACTGATGGACGCGACAGTGCCGATGATTCCTGAAATGCAGCAGCATCTGGAAAAGCTGATCGTGGACATGAAGTATGACATGAAGGGCTTCCTGCGCGTCATCCTAAATACAAGCGCCTATCAAAGCCAAGTTACCCGTGAAGATGTCGCTCCAGGAGTGGCCTATCATTTCACCGGCCCCCTGCTGCGCCGCATGACGGCTGAGCAGATGTGGGACTCCTTTGTCACGCTGATCAATCCAAGCCCAGACATGATCAATGCCGCAGCTCGCGAGCAGATCGACCAGCGCGTGCAGCAGGCGCGGAAGATCGCTGATGGGGTGGATGCACTTACACCCGAAGAAGCTCTCCGTGGCGTGAAGCTGGCTGCGGCTGTGTATGACAAGAATCGTGAGCGCACAGATGCCAAGCAGAAGCAGTACCTCGAAGCTCGCACGGCTCAAAAAGAGATGCAGGAAAAAGCCGAAGCCATGAAAGGCGAAGAACGCAAAGTGGCCGATGCCAAGGTGGCTGAGCTCAAGAAGAAGGTGGATCAAATCCGCAGCGAAGTGAACACTATCCAGAACGAAGGACGCCGCGTTTCAACCGCTGAGATCATTGTTCCGGGTGAAAAGAAGCTCTATCAAAAAGTCACCGGTAAGCCTTTCCAAACGGTGGCGATGAACACCAAAGGTGGCGGCAATGATGCCTCCCCCTCCATGATGGCTGGTGAAGGCATGACGATGATGGCTTACGGCGTCAAAGCCGAGAAGGTAACCATCCCTGGCTATGATCGGAAAGAGCAGACGTCTGAGGAAAAGAAGGCTGACGCCGACAAGCGCGAAATAGCCTACAAGGAAGAGGCTCAGTTCTTCGGCATCCCAGAAAAGCAGATGAAGGACTACAGTCGTGCGCGCGCTGAGCAGTCACGCAATTGGCTGCGATCTGCTGAAGTGGAGAGTCCTGCTCCGCGTGGTCATTACCTCCGTGAGTTTGGCCAGAGTGATCGCGAAACCATCGAAAACGCCAATAATGAAGCCAGTGTGCCACAGGCTCTTGCCCTCATGAATGGCCAACTGCTGCCGCAAATTCTGAGCAAATACAGCCAGCTCATGCTGACTCTCAGCAAGGCACCCTATCCCGATGATAAAGTCGATGCTGCCTACATGA
Source organism: Prosthecobacter sp. (assembly GCA_040081325.1). GTDB lineage: Bacteria > Verrucomicrobiota > Verrucomicrobiia > Verrucomicrobiales > Verrucomicrobiaceae > Prosthecobacter. The sequence continues at coordinate 1,531 of JBEBGU010000496.1, read as the reverse complement.
CGCTTCTTTCCCGCAAGCCAACCAGCAAAGAAAAGGCCACTTGGCTCAAGGCTCAGGACAGCAACCTGACCAGCATGGAAGACCTCGTCTTCTCTTTGCTCAATACCCAGCAGTTCATTTTCATTCAATAGTAAAACTAACACCATCAGCCCACGATCATGAAACAAGAACTCACCTCCAAACTCCTCCGCTCCGGTGAAATCAGCCGCCGCGACTTTGCTGCCAAGACCGCTTCCTCGCTCCTTGGCGTCGGGATGCTAGGCAGCTCGATGACCAGCAAATCCTTCGCGGCCTTTGAGGGTTCCTCGAAGCTCAAGCAGGTAGCCACGGCCAAGAACGTTATTTATCTCTACATGAGTGGCGGTCAGTCCCACATGGACACTTGGGATCCAAAGGAAGGTGCAGCGACAGGTGGCCCGACCAAGGCGATCAAGACCAGTGCTGACGGCGTGCGCATCGCTGAAAATCTACCTTTGACCGCGAAGCAGATGCATCACGGCACCGTGATCAATTCGCTGACCTCAACTCAGGGCGCGCACGAGCAGGGCAACTACATGATGCATACCAGCTACGAGATGCGCGGCACCATTCGCCATCCTGCGATGGGCGCTTGGCTGAATGTCTTCCAAGGCGGTGGCAACAGCACGCTGCCCAACTTTGTTTTCATCGGCAATGACAGTCGTCATCCAGGCGCTGGCTTCTTCCCAGCCGCTAACAGCCCGCTTTACGTCAACAATCCTGAGAACGGCCTCAAGAACGTTAAATCCAGTGTGCCAGAGGACAAATTTCAAGCTCGCATGAAGCTGGCGGACGAACTCGATGCGGACTTCCGTACCACTTTTGCTCATCGCAATGTGAAGGCCTATGCAGAAATGTATGACGACGCGATCGCGATGATGAAGTCGGAAGATCTTAAAGCCTTCGATCTCACTGAGGAACCAGCCGATCTGCGCAGCGCCTATGGTCGTGAGGCCTTCGGCCAAGGTTGCCTGCTCGCTCGCCGTCTGGTGGAGCGCGGTGTGCGTTTTGTCGAAGTTTCTCTCGGTGGATGGGATACACACAATGCTAACTTCGTCCGCGTGCCTGAGCTTTGCGAAACTCTCGACAAGGGCCTAGCCACCCTAGTCGCCGATCTTCACAATCGTGGATTGCTGAAGGACACTCTGATCGTCCTGACCTCAGAGTTTGGCCGCACGCCAGACATCAATCAGAACGTCGGTCGTGACCATTATCCCAAGGCCTTCTCTGCTGTCATGTTTGGCGGTGGTGTCAAAGGTGGCTTCACCTATGGCAAGACCGATAGTGAAGGCCGCGAGGTCATCGAAGATAAGGTCAAGATCCAGGACATGAACGCCACCATCGCCTACGCGCTGGGTCTGCCGCTCGACCAGGTCATCTACAGCCCAAGCAAGCGCCCCTTCACCGTCGCCGACAAAGGCCAGCCGCTGACGCCTGTCTTTGCATAAACCTGCGAGGAATCCAAATCACAGAGGGCAGTTCGGGAGGCATCCTGGACTGCCCTTTTTTGTTG
>JBEBGU010000032.1:0-15608 GCA_040081325.1 Prosthecobacter sp. | reverse complement strand
TCTCAAGGCTCCCATGCCGCACAGAGGACTGTGCGGACCACTCTAGAACACCAAACCCCTCCAGCGTGATCGCCTGCCACTTCGCCACCGCCACGCCGATCTCGAACGCGATCTTCGGCACCTCCAGCGTCCCTTGCTTGAACCACTGATTCAAATCTGGTGCCGAAATCCGCTCCAAAGCCTGCCACGCGAAGGAAACTCGGCTCCGAGTGGCATCGCAGCCAAAAACCTTTGGTGTGACGACTCCCGCGTCACGCACGCGATCCAGCAAAGCCGACTCCACCGCCAGATGCCCATCCTTCTCCGGCCCATTCTCCACGCGGATGAAAAGCGGTTTCCCGTCCACATCGGCATTCCAGGTGAGATGATTGCCCTGACCAGCTCCAGGGCTCAAAACGACGTTTTTCGTGTCAAAGTGCCGTTGAAGCTCCTTTTCGAGCTGCACAGTCAAATTTGCATCCGCCTCGCCACGCGACTGCGTGCCGTGAAAGGCGGCCGGGCGGTCACATTTCCAGTAGTAGATGTCGCGGCGGCTCATGCGTCAGGCGTGCGTCGTTTCCACCATGACGCCAGCAGGCCGCCGATGATGTTTTGCAGCACGCCGCTGAAAACACCGGCTGCAGCAGCCAGAGGCATCGCCGCAAAGTGCTCGCGGGCGAGAGAGGCTGCCATGCCGCCGTTTTGCATGCCGACTTCGATGCTGACCGTGCGGGCGACGGACTCAGGATAGCGCAGCACTTTCGAAATGGCATAGCCCACGCCAAAACCGAGCACATGCAGCGCGAAGGCTGCGAGCGCCAGCTTGCCAAAATTCGCCGCGATCGCGTCTGCGCTGGCCGCCACGATGCCTCCGCTGACGAGCGTGAAGGCCAGCACGGCCACCGTGGGTCCGCAGGCTCCGATTTGATCCGCGGTGCGCGGCAGCTTCCATCGGATGAGCACGCCGAGCACGCCGAGCACGACGGGTGCGATGGTGAGCTGAAAAGCGGACACACAGAGTCCCCACGCGTCCACCGGCACATATTTGCCCGCGAGCAGACTCGTCCACATCGGTGTGAAGAAGAACGCGAGCATCGTCGAGGCCATCGTGAGTACCACGGACAGCGCCACGTTCGCTTTGGCGAGGTAGCTGATCATGTTCGACGCCATGCCGCCGGGACAGCTCGCCACTAGAATGATGCCGACGGCAAGGCCCGGCTCCAACTTCAGCGCCGTCGCTACCATCCAGCCTGACAGCGGCATGATCGTGTATTGCGCGATGAATCCCAGCGCGACACTCCCCGGCATGCGGCCGATGGCTTTGAAGTCGTCCAGACTCAAGGTGAGTCCCATGCCGAGCATCGACGCCGCCAGCGACCAAAAGATCCACGGCTTGTCGAACCACAGCATCGTCTGCGGCTTGAAAAATGCGATGACCGCCAGTGTGACGAGCCACACGGGGTAGAGATTGTTGAACCAGTCGAAGAAGCGTTTCATGAAGTTATTGGGAGATGTCTCTCACGCCGCCAAAGTCCGGCCCGCCTGCGCCGACGTAGCCGTTGCTGCTGCCTTTTTCGTCCGGCGTGACCCAAAAGGCATACAACGAGCCCTTCGCCTGATGGAAGCGGAATCTCACCGCTTTCCCAATAAGGTCATCAAGGTCAGCACCGTCCGCCCATTCGATCTTGAGTTTGGTTTGGTCACCCACCGCCGGTTTGGAGCTTCGCAGCACCTTTCCAGCCTCATCGAGCACTTCCACACGCACTTCGCCGTTTACATTCACGAAGAGATGTTTGCCTTTGAACTTCACCGGACGCGTCGTCAGCTCGCCAGAGCCATCCAGGCTCGCAAAACCATCGCGTCGCAGCGTGGCGAGGCCGATGCTGCCGCCGGTATACATGCCGCGATGGCCGCTCGGCGCGATGCCGCTGGTGCCCATGTAGGGAAAGACAAGTTGGTCATCGAGCACGACAAATACACCTGCCGTGCTGTGCAGATAAGCGCGGTCCCATGATCCTTCCGTGCGTGAGCCGACGATGAAGCCGCGCCGATCCGGCCGATCCCAGTGAAAGCCGTCACGACTGAAGCCAAGCTCCAGATCGAGCAGCTTCGGAAATTTGCCTTTCTCGCAAACGCCGTTGTTCGGGCCGCGATGAATGTAATGCATGCCGATCATGAGGCTTTCATAGGCCACGGCATTCAGGCTGTAGAGCTGCGCGGGCTCGCCACCGCCGGGATAGCGATCCGCGGGCTCAGGCAGGTCGAGTTTGTCCGTGCAGGTCCAAAACACGCTCTTCTTCCAGTCAGCACCGGCGAGGAAATCATCGCTCTCGTAGTAGTAGCGACTGCGACCGCGTGAGGTGCCCATCTTGATGCTGAAGACCCATTTCTCGCGGAAGGGATTGTAGAAGAAGGAGCAGTAGTCGTCCGCCGCGATGCTCGTCGTCACCGCATCGGAGAACGTTTTGCCATCGGAGACATGCAGCGAGTGCATGAAGCCCTGCGGCCGCTGTTCCTTCGGCACATGCAGCCAGCAGGTGATGTATTTGAGGCGCTCCGCAGGGTTCTTCGCATTCAAATCGAGCCACACGCAGTTGTCGGATCCGCCGGTGACGAGCTTCGGTCCGGTCCAGCGCAAGCCTTCCGGCAAAAGCTGCCCGCGACGCGTCCACGTCTTCATGTCCGGACTCGTCGCAAGTGACAGCGGCCCACGCCATCCAGCGACGTAGAACATCTTGAAGAGCTTTTCGGCCGGATCGTAAAAAACACCGCCTTGGCCGGTGAAGGTCGTGGCTTCCTCGCCCGCCTCACCTTGCGTGGATTTGCCCAGTTCGCGCTCCGTTTCGGCTTTGAAGACCGGATTGCCTTCAAATTTCTTTGCCTGATGGAAGGTGCGCTTGAGCGTGGTTTTCTCGATGAGAAAGTCATCGACGAAAAGCTGCCTGCCGAGGTCGATGGGAATGACTTTCGGCTTCTTGTTCAAATACGGCACTTCCATCACCGCATCGCTCGGCTCGCGGTAGCGCGGCGGCCATTGGTCGGGCAGTTCGATGCCGTTGTAGAGCTTCTCGGGCTTCGGGCCGGTGGCCTTGTTCGCGAGCATGAGCAGCTTCGCGTCCTTCGACACGATTTTGCCCGCGAGCACGTCCTCCTCGCGAAACTTCGCCATCAGGATTTCCGCATCGCTGTGCCGATTCCAATCATAGAGGATGTGGATTAGGCCATCGGGCGCTTCGAAACCATCGGGATACGACACCGCGTTGCGTTCATCGAGCAGCAAGCCGCCTTTCCAGGTCTGGCCTTCATCCTCGGACAGCCACGCGCTCATGTGCGTGCGCTTCGGCAGGCGTTCCGCCGGAGAACCATTCTTCACGAGCAAGATGCGGCCCGATTTGAGCCGGCGAAGGAAGAAGCGCGCATTCACATTTTGCACCGTCGCGGCCTGTTTCGGCTCACTCCACGTTTTGCCGCCATCATTGGAGAAACTCTCGTGCGGCTGGCCTTTCGTGCGTGCGAGCATCCACAGCCTTCCATCCTTCAACTCGATCATCATGTGCTCGTCGAATTCCCAATCCGGGAACTGCAAGCTGCCGCGCTCCTTCCAAGTCGCGCCATCATCGTTCCAAGCAAACACGCGGCACGTTTTCTTGTGCCAGTCCGACACCGGCAGCAGCCATGTGCCGTCCTTGAGCACAGTCGGCTTGTTCAGCGTGCAACCTTCCGCAAACATCACCGGCGTGCTCCACACCGGCTCCGCCGCATCGGGATCATCGCAGCGCATGAACCAGTTCGTGATGCGCACCTGCGGATCGCCGAGCTGCTGATCAAAAAACAGCCACAGACGCCCCTTCGGGTCCGTCCAAAGATTCCCCACCAGCGCCCCGCTAACCTTCTGCGCCGCCTCTATCCGCGCACCGACCGCCAGACGCGGCTTCGACCACGTCGCGCCATCGTCATCACTCGTCGCGAGCAGGAAATACCCATCCGGCTTGTCCCCAGTGCCCGTCCAGCAGCCCCAGATGCGCCCCTTCGCCGTGCGATCCATGCCAATGATCATCGCGCCACCGCGTGCCTCGTCTTGAAACTCTGCACCGGGATTCATGATGACAGAAGGCGTCAATCCATCCTCATCCCGAAGCTCCGCGCCATCCGCGAGCACCATCAGCACCATCTTCTTGAAGTGAAGCCGCTCACCAGCCTTCACGGCTTTGCGGTAGAGGCTCACGCGATTCACCTCCCCCGGAAAAAACTGCACCTCCGGCCCATCGACCTTCGCGAAACCCACTTCGCGCAGCGCCTCCTCCTGACTCGACGCTTTGGGCCGAGTCGTCGGGGTCAGCGCAAACAGCGTGCCGGGCTTGGTGATCGTCACGTGGGTCTTTTCGATGCTCGTGCGATGAAACGGCAGGTCTTTGACCGCATCGGGCATTTCGTCGATGACGTAGTCGCGGTCGGTGAAGAGAATCACGCCGCGTTTCATCACCGCCGATTCATCCGCAGCCAGAGGGGCGGCGAGGAGGCCAAAGAGAAAGGAGAGAGCTAGGAGCGGAACACGCATGAAGTCACAAACGCCCGCCACGCCCGCTCCTCGCGCCCGAAACCTGTAAAACGGGTGTTATGGTAACTTCGAATAGTGTGGTGCAGCTGTCTCGGCTGCCCTTGGATGAGTCCAGAGGCCTCACCCACACTACCTCCTTAGCGCATTGATCAGCTCGTCCACCTTGTTGATGAGGTCCTGCATCTGAGTCTGGTTGTAGCTGCCATCGGCACCTTGGCCCAGCGTGCCGACGCCGTTGCTGTTGTTGCTCGTTTGAGCCAAGGCATTCGCGATGGCGTTGTTGAGATCGTTGATCGTCGCCCGCTGCTGGATGTCAGCGCTGAGCGAGGTGAGTTGGCTGCGCATCTCGGCGCTGGAGGCTGGCGAGTTGTTCGCGGGTTTGGTGGGATCGAAAGGCATGGCGTTTCAGAAGACAATGAGACTCGGAGACTGGGAGAAGAGGAGATTTCCAGAGGGCGATGCGGGAGCGATGAGCCAGTCTCCTTGTCTCATCGTCTCCCCATCTCCTCGTCTTGGTCGCCTATGGCGACACCGTGACCTTCACCACATCGGTCCAGTCGCCGTTGGGGGTGCCTTTGTCCCAGAAGCGCATGCGGTATTCGCGGACTTCAGGGGTGCCTGCGGCGAGCAGGGGGCGTTCGTCGATGTAGGGGCTTTCGGTGTCGATGGCGAGGAACTCCCAGGCTCCGGTGCCGCGACGACCTTCGATATACACGCCCATGTGGTTGTATTTGTAGAAGGTGAGTTTCACGCACTGGCAGCCTGAGCCTTGCAGCATCTCAGTGATGAACTTTGGCACGGTTTTCTCGGTCGCTTCGGAGCCGACGATGCCGAGGTCGGTGGCGATGGCTTCGGTCATGGCGGAGGAGAGTTTCATCTTGGCGATGAGGGCGAAGATGCGTGTCAACGTTCCTGGGATGGCGGCGGTGACGCCTGCGGGCAGGGCGGGTGCGGTGAAGGTGGGCAGCACCATCGCCACGGTGCCTGCGCCGGTCAGCACGTCGTCCACGGCATCCGTGGTGCTCGGCGAGAAGTTGCGCACGGCGCTGAGCCAGGTGCCAAGGACGTAGTTGGCATATTTCGCGTCATTCACGCTGGCGGTGATGTCGCCTGCGATCACGCCGAGCGTGGGGCCGTGGATGGGGAGTTTCACAGCGTAGTTATCGAGCCAGTTCACTTGGTCGCCGATGCGGCTGGGGTAGTAGTTGGTGCGTTTCATTTTAGTGCGGTTGTTGAGTTTGGGTTGAGGTGAAAAGTAGTCGGACGGCTGGTCCCAAAGGCTGCTGTCCCAGGTGCCTGTGTCCCAGTTCATGGCTTGGCGGTTTGGGGTTTGTTGAAGTTCGTTTTGGGGCACCCACTCGCGGTGGCGGGGTGCTCACTGGCGCTGCCGGGGTGCGCCATGCTTGCGGTGGGGTCTTCCATGAATGCGCCGGGGTGTTCCTTCCGGGAAATGGGGAGCCACCCCGAGCGGCGGATGGACCACCCCGCGCCGGAGGTGGAGCACCCCGGCTGGCGGACCTGCGTCCATGAGCGGGCCGTGGAGCACCCCGCGCCGCTGATGGGCCGCCCCGAGCGGCGGAGTAGCCACCCCGAGGCGTTCATGGAGCACCCCGGACGAAATGGGGCGGCTGTTTCCCGGGGGAAAAGCGTCCTTCCGAGCCGGAAAGCGGTCCTTGGAGGCAAAATGGGGCGATTTGGGCGGGAGAACGAGATCATCGCGGGCGTCGGGTGGTATGGCCGTGATTGGAGCACAGAACTCGCGAGGGCGGTTAGTCCGACATTCAGGACGGCCCTTGGTCGTCCTCGATGCCGCCGAAGAACTTCTCCAGCGTGGCACCCACACCCCATGCGAGCCGCGCCAGCACATGCACTCCCGGAATCGTATCACCAGCCTCGACGCGGCTGATCGTGTCCCGCGACACACCACATTTCCGCCACAGGGCATACATGCTCAGTCGCCCTGCTTCACGCAGCTCCTGCAAACGACGCGGAAGACGCTCGCGGATGCGCTCGGCGTAGTCGTGGGCGTCGTGGTTTCCGTTCGTGGGCATACCTGAGCTAGACGCATTGTAATAAGGCCATGCTCACTCACCGGTCCGTGTAGATCAGCGGTAGTTTGCGGGCTGGCTTTTGATGAGCGGCCCAGAGTTGAAGGAGGGACATCATGAGCGAGTCGGCGCGGGTCACGGCTTCGTAGTGGTCGTGCTGGTGGGAGGCTTTTGGGAGCGGGCTGCTATCGGTGAGGAAGAGGTGGAGGGCGTGCGTGGCGAGTTCATCCGCTCGGGTGAGGTAGCGGGTATCGCTGGTGAGATCGTGGGCACCGAGCAGGAGGTGGATGACTTTGCCAAAGATGTCGGGATGCAGTGGGTAGCTGAGCATGACGGGGCGAGTGAGATGAATGTCCGCCACGGCGAGCACTCGCTCGCGATACTTTTCCGGCTGGCTTTGGTGATGGCGAAGGAGGAAGAGATTTGCCGGGCCTGCGATCTGCCCACCAGCGCCACCGTAGCCACCGGACCAGATGTTGAGAGATTTCATCACGGGCTGCACATCGTCGGTTGGAGGCAGGTCATTGATGCGGGCGGTGCTGCGCAGTTTCTCCGCTAGCGGCTCCGGCAGCACGGCGGCGGCTTGCCACAGGGAGATGGCGAAGCTCACGTCATGAGCCTTGCGGGTGCCGGGAGACTTCAAGTTGCCCCCGATGACCATGCCGCCGCTGGTTCGCAGGCGCTCCTGACAGTCCACCATGGTCTCGATTGCTTTGAGAAAGATGGCGTCCTGTGTGTGCTGGTAGGCTTTGGCCCAGGTCTCGACGTAGAAGCCGCCATGCCGTGGGTAGGGTGCATCGGATGGGTAACGCTTCTCTCCCTCAATGTAGGCGTGGCGTGAGTAGAGGCCGGTCTCGTGATCGGTGATCTGGTGTGTCCACAGTCCGAGTGCGTGCTTTTTGCATACCTCCGGTGCCAGCTCCCAACAGCGATCCCACAGCACCCAGGGGCGGAAGTATTCGTGTGTGTTGGATTTGATGGGTGCGTCCTTGAGGATGTCCCACCCGGCGTGCTCGCCCCAGTAAAACAGGCCGCTGCTGCCCGCGCAGTGCTCCAGGAAATACTTCAGTGAGGCATCGGCCTCGGTGGCATAGCGTGTCTCGCGCGTGATCTCGGTGAGAGCATAGAGCACTTGGTAGAGATTCTGGCAGTGCATGGGATTGGCCCCAGTGAGCATGCGATCATTCGTGCGGATGAGCCATTCTTCAAAAGTGAGCGCCCGCACTTTCTTCAAGGCATCACCCGCGAGCATCTTGAACGTCCGGCGATCCAGCGCCTCGGCAAACAGCGGTGTTTGGACCTTTCCGTAAGTGTCGCGCCCGTGCTCGATCATGCCATCAGCATAAGCGCGGACGACTTGGAGGTAGCGGTCTGGGTTTGGCGCAAGCTCAGCGGCGGGCAGATCTGTGTAGGCGGCTAACAGCAAGGTGAATGCGACGGCTAGGTTCTTTTGCATGAAGAGGATGTTGGGTTTGCGAGTGTGCTCTATGCCTTTGCTGGAGTTACTCCAGGGCTTCGACGTGCTGGGTTTGATAGAGCCGCACATCGCTAAAAATGTCTGTCCAAGGCCGGGTGTCGGCAAAAGCCTCTGGAAGTAATTGGTTGAGCAATCCCCAGGCTCCCACTGCGCCGAGGAGGACATGCAGGTCTGGTTTTTTAGCCATGAAAGCTGGCCAGGCTTTCTTCAATCCGCTACCATGAAGATTCGCGGCGGCAGCAATATCAGCCGCACGATGCAGCGGTGCGAGGGTGCGCATGTAGGCGAGGCCATAGAGGGCATCGAGTTCCATGTAGTTGCCGTGGTTGAGCCATGAGCCATCGGGCCTTTGCAGAGCCAGGATGCTATCAATGACACGTTCGGGAAGGGGAAAGCGGTGTCCACTATGCTGGTAAATCGGCCAGATGTGCGCACCGCCGCCCAGTGGCTCAAGCGGCCCAGCGTGCATGATGCCTCTGCGCCACCAGCCAGTGTGTGGGTCGAGGTTGGTATCGAGCCAGTCAAACACGACTTTGCGCCACGCTTCTGTGCACCGGCCACTCAGGCTGAAGCAATGCATCCCGCCCCAAAACAGATGCGAGCCGCTCCATTGTTTCGTCCAATCAACGGTCTCCAACCACGGGCCAACTTTCTCCACACTATCGAACTCATCGTAAAGGCGAACTGGGAGCTGCTGTCTGCCTCCCAGGACGCCGAGCGCACCGATGACCATGCCATTGGCGTGCTGCGGCGAGTGGTGTTTTCGCGCAGGTCCGTAGGTGCCGTCAGGCAGGGCAAAAGAGTGGATGTGGGCGATCCAGCTCTCGCGTTGGATTGGCGTCAGAGTCTTTTGCAAATCCTCTCCCATGATCGTGCGCAGGTGCGCCACATCACAGGAGGCATAGAGAGAGGGGGCATCCGTCTTACCGGGCCGATCAAAATACCAGCCAACAGGCTTTCCAGGCACTTGTAACGCTTCGCAATAAGCCATGACCTCCGCCCGCAAATCCTTCAGGGTTGAGGGGGCAGCAGCGGGCAGGGCTGTGACGGCGGCTAAAACGAAAGTGGTGATGCTAAGGCGAAGCATTTTCATGAGCGTCTATTCCTTCGTTGAGAAACGCGGAGCGGCGGCGGCTTCTTTTTCCGGCAACCAGCGGCGATGGTTTGCAATCACTTCGAGGAAGCTCGGATCAGCGGCGAGGTTGGTCCATTCGTGCGGATCGTTTTCGTGTTCGTAGAGTTCTTCGGAGCCATCGGCGTAGCGGATGTAGCGCCAGCGGTCGGTGCGCACGGCATGATTGCCGCGCTGCTCGGTGATGAGGGCGGGGCGCTCGCGTTTCGCGGCGGGATCGCGCAGGAGGGGGACGAGCGAGAGGCCATCGAGATCGGCACGCGGCGGCAGGTCGCAAAGCTCGATGAGCGTGGGATACAAATCTATGAGCGACACAGGCCGCTGCGAGGTGCTCCCCGGCTTTGTCACGCCCGGTGCGGCGATGATGAGCGGCACGCGCGTGGCTTTTTCCCACAGGGCGAACTTGGTCCAGTGATCCTTTTCCCCGAGGTGATAGCCATGATCCGAGGTGGCGATGATGATGGCTTTCTCGCCGTGCGGGCTGGCATCCAGCGCATCGAGCACGCGGCCAAGCTGCGCATCGGCGTAGCTTGCACCGGCGGCATAGGTGGCGATTGCTTCACGCCATTTCAGGGCGGCATCCGGTGCCTGTTGGATGCCGCGAAACATTCGCCGCCAGGGGTGCATGAGGGCTTCCGCGCCGGTGGCGACATCATCAAGGTCGTTTGCCTTGATCGGAGGCATCGGCATCGTCGCGAGCGGATATTTGGCGATGAACTCCGGCGGCGCGAAATAAGGCAGGTGAGGCCGGAAGAAGCCCACGGCGAGGAAAAATGGCTTCTCGTGAGACTTCTTCAAAAACGCCGCCGCACGAGTGGCGGAGCGTGTGTCCAGCATCTCGCCCTCGGCGGCCGGTGAGGTGCCCCAATCAAAAGTCGGGGCCAAACTCTCCCACTCGCCTTCCGGCGTGCGGGCACGGGTCAGGCCATTCAGTTTCATCTGCGGCAGAGCTTCCGCCACAAAGGGGAGATATTCATCAAAGGCCGCCTCATCATGAAAGTGCGGATGCACATGATGAAACACCTTTCCCGCCCCGATGGAGAAGTAGCCATGCTGCCGGAAGTAGTGCGGCAGCGTTACCACGCCGGGCAGCGCCTTTTTCCAGTCGGAGGCATTTTCATACACGCCGGTCGTGGTGGGTCGAAACCCAGTGATAAGCGCCGTGCGTGAGGGATTGCACTGCGGAGCGGCGCAGTAGGCCCGCTGAAAGGAAACCCCACGCCGCGCTAGCCTCTCAAGCTGCGGCATGGCGATGGGCGATGACGGATCGAGCAGCGAAATCCAATCACTCAGGTCATCAAAGAGAATGATGACGACGTTGGGGTGCTTTGGCTCTGCGGCTTGAGATAAACTGCAGAGGACGCCGAGAGTGCAGAGAATGGAGAGAAGGTTTTTCATCGCGATTGCGAGCTGCCGGTAGTGGCTTTTTGAAAATCAAACCCCTTTACCGCCTCCGCAGCGAGGGTGGACAGCCGGTGATGCAGTTTGGAAACGAAAGCACGTGTGTCCTTGCCGCCGGGGACGTAGCGATTGCAGAGAAAGATGACGAAAGTCTTCGATGTCGGATCAATCCAGAGCATCTGCCCGGTCCAGCCGGTGTGTCCGTAGCTGCCGATGGGGAAAAGGGCGCCGCGGGCGAGAGAGTAGTCGTGCGGCGGCGTGCGATAGGGCGTGTGAATGTCCCAACCGAGGGCGCGGCGCACCGGCAGGTTCTTGGCATCGGGCGACAGCAGTCCGGCGGGACTCTGCACACTGGTCATCCTCTGGATCGTCTCCGGTTTGAAGAGGCGCACGCCATCGAGCGAGCCGCCGCCGAGCATCATGCGGGCGAAACGTGCCAAGTCGCTCGTGGTGGTGAAAAGCGTGGCATGACCGCTCACGCCGCCCATCTCCCGTGCCACACGGTCATCCACGATCCCGCGCTGCGGCGAGCTGGTGGGAGCCACACGGGGCAGCAACTCCGCGCTAGGTCGGAAAACGGTGTCCTTCATGCCGAGCGGCTCGAAAAGCTCGCTGCGGCAAAACTCATCGAAGCGGCGGCCGGTGGCTTTTTCGATGGCAAATCCCAGCATCATGCTGCCGACGCTGCTGTAGCCAAAGGCACTGCCCGGCTCAAAACGCGGCTTCTCGCGAAAGGCGAGCGTATAAGCCTCCGCTCGTGTGCGGCTGAAGGGTGGCTTGGTGTTGTTCAGGTTCACCTGAAGGCCTGAGGTGTGCAGCAGCAGATGTTTGATCGTGATTTTCTCACGTCCATCGCCGGTGAACTCCGGCAGATGCTTCACCACCGGGTCATCGAGGTGCATGAGGCCACGCTCGACACACAGCATGGCCGCGCTGGCCGTGGCGACGGCTTTGGTGACGGAGGCGACATCAAAGATCGTGTCCTCCGTCATGGACTCGGCGGCAGGTTTGAAGGTGCGGTTGCCGAAGGCTTTGTGATACGCCTCCCCTTCACGCTCCACCCACAAAGCGGCACCGACGATGATGCCCTCGCGCATCGCCTGCTCCACGGCCACATCCAGCGCGGCGAGCTTGTCAGCATGAAATGAGTCTGCTGCCCGCATATGAGCCACAGAGGCACCAAGCACACAGAGGATAGGCAAAAGACGGCGGATCATGGCGTGCTGAGTTTTTTCCAAAGTTGGAGCAAAAAGTCGCCTCGGGAGTGGCTGGTATTTGGGGAGGCTTCTGATTTTGCCTCGTGGATGGCTTTCACAAGTCGCATGGGCTCCAATGTGCCATTTTGAAGTTCATCGAAGGCTTTTTGCCAAAGAGCTTGGATGTTTTCACTCAGCGCTTCGGCGGGGCGGGCATTGTAGTCGGCAAAGAAGCCTTTTGTGCCAAAATAGTGCGCGGCGGCGAATCGGGGATCATCGGAGGAGACATCCACGTCATTGAAGAAACTGAGCATCACATGGCTGGTGGCGAGTTTGCGCAGCAGTAGCTCGGGATCGAGTGCGGCGGGGGTGACTTGAGTTTGAATCGCCAGCGCGGCGGCGTGGGCAGCGGACTCGCAAAGGTGCATCCACGTTGGTTCCAAGCGGATCGTGCCCCAGGCGACATGGGTGCTGCTGAGGCAAACGGGCACCAGCAGATTGTCCACGCCCTGCGGCAGGATGGCGCGGTAGGGCACCTGGCCGGGGAAGGTCTCCACATCGAGCATCATTTTACCTTCCTCCAGTGCGCCGGGGAAACGCTGCGGCGTGCAGGCGTGGCTGTCCAGATACCATTCGGTGATGCCGATGCTGTCGTGATGCACAGGAGCGCGTTCGAGCCCATCCGCGAGCATGGCATCATGCTGGGTGAAGATGTAGCGCCCGGTGATGCGCCGTGCTTCACGCGCATAGATTTCATAGGGGCGATGCCCGTTGTCCGTGAACTCATCTTTGGCGAGACCGAAGCGGCTCCAGTCCTCACGGATCGTCTCGGGCACGGACGGATCGTTCTGCAAAAAGTAGAGCAGGCCAAGCGTGGCGTCCCAATGAGCATCTATGACGCTCTGCCGCTGCTTCCAATCGCCCTCGATGTAGCTCGTCTGCAATCCGACGAGCTGCGGGCGATTCCAGCAGCGCTTATTGTTCGGGATGGGTTCCACTCGTGATTTGATTTCCAGTGTGCGTAACTTTTCGGGATCGTAGTTCGCGGGTTTCTCCACGGGCAGACGATTCGCCGGATCGGAGCTAAGGATGGTGCGGTAGTTGAAGGCTTGCACATTTCCATCCGCAGCCCCCGTGCTCTGCGGCTCGATGCGCTGGAAGCCCTCAAATCGCCGCAAGTTCAGCCGATGATGCAACTCCGCCGCCCGCGCAATCTGCGGTGTCGGTGCCTCAGTGACTATCTTCATTACTATCATGCCCGCATGAGGCTCATGGAACTCATCGCGGGCCTCTCGCCCCACGCGAAACGGCACCCTCGCCATTGCCGCAAGATCACCCTCGTAGCTGCAATCCGCGAAAACCCTCGCCTGCACTTCTTCTGTAGCATCACCCTCCAAGCTCACGAATGAAGCGGATTTTATCATGCTGCCCTCACGCTTTACCGCATGCGGCACGCGACTCCTGATGACACGGATGCGAGGCTCCTTCGTCACCAACTCCGTGAGAATCTTCTCCGCTCCCTTCGGCTCAAACTTGCCATTCGTGTGCCCGGTTTTGCCCGGCAGCGCATCGCGATACTGCGGCGAGTCCTCGCCATAGGTCATGCGATAGTGATCAAAGATGGCCTGCCGGGCTTCATCATAAATGGGCGCTCGCTTGCCCTCCCAAAGCGTATCCCACACCCCTAGACCGCTGCTGAGGATGCCACCGAGATGCTCATTGTGATTCACCAGCACCACATCCAACCCCTCCCGCGCCGCCCGCACCGCCATCGCGATGCCGCCTGGCGTGGCTTCATAAATGCAGAGGTCAGCGCGGATGGGGCCAGGAGTATCTGCAAATGAGTTTCCTGTCTGGCTAAGAGCCAGAAGGGATAAAATGAGCAGCATGAGGGCTTGCGAACGTGTTTTCATGTTTCGGATGGATTGCTTGGCTTGAGATCGCTTCACTCGAAACTATCTCTTGTTCTAACGCCGGCACCTCTCCGCTCTCGCCACCGGACTACCTGTCCTTTTTGAGCACAGGTGGCGATGCCAAGGTGGCTCCTTCTATGGCGGTGGGCATGATGAGGTGCCCCTTCCCTTTGATTGCTGCTCCTTTTTCCGTCTCACGAATCAAGTTGCCCAGCTTGGCAGCAAAGACGCTTGCGCTTCGACGGTAGCGTGTGGGTTCGGGACGAAGAAGAGCAAGATAGCTCTCGTCATCTCGGCAGATAAGTGAGATGGCCGCAGGCACCACAAAGCCCTGCTGCTGCAAAAAAGTCAGCACTGTAACGCACTGGTCCGCGTGCAAGACATAGACACCCGTCGGTCTGTGCACCAACTGAAGCATAGACTTGAGTGCAGTCACCACACCCGCAGCCCCGCCACCACAGCGAATGTCCATGACCGGAACACTGTCCGCTGCCTGCTTGAATGCCTCCACGGATTCCTCATCACCAGCGAGAGCCTTGTCGGGCCTTAGAATGGCAAGCCGTCGATGCCCTCGCCTCAAGAACCGGCCAGCCGCGTGATGCGAAGCCGCACGCCAGTCTGCCTCGACCCGTGGCAGATGGATACCCTCATGCCTTGCCCCAGCCAAGATGACTTTGTGTGCTCCATCCTGAAACCACTGCTGCATGGCTGGCGTGGAGCGATGGAGAACCCAAATAGAACCCGGCAATGAAGCTGTCATTGATCGTAGAATGCCCGCAGGTCGGCTGCGATAAGTATTCGGCTCAACCTGAATCTGGAACCTCCACCCTTCGCTGCTCATGCGTGAAGCCAGGCTCTCAATCCATTGAGCCGTCGATGGAGGGAAGTCATTCTTGGTCCTTTCCATGACGAGGATGATACGCCGCACTTTCGTTCTGGGGAGTGGATACAAATTCACAATCTCCCGCCTCACCCCATTCGCCCTTCGCAGGCAGCCCTCATTTTCGAGCACAGTCAGCGCCGCGCGCACTGTGTTCCGACTGACATGCAGCCGCCCCGCTAGCTCACTTTCCCCCGGCAACCGATCTGTGAACTCATGCTGCATGAGAGACTGGCGGAGAGCAGCCACCGTCTGATCAACTAGGGAAATGCGCTGGGGAATAGGCGGGTTCATGTCTGTGAGTTCTATCAACTAGAATCACTTTAAAACTAGGCGGCAAAAGTTGACGCGCAAAACACGCTGCGCTGGCAAGCAACCTCTGGCTCATGGTAAGCATCACAAAGGCCCGCCAGTGCCCGGCGCCCGTCTTCAGAGTCCGCCTTTGCCAAGCACACGCGAGTCCAACGCGTGGTGTGAAACGGAACTGCGTGAAGGTTGGGTTGCTGGTTGGAGGTCATCGTCGCGGGCTATGCTGTCACAGTTCCATGACGTTTTGGAGGGGAAAGGTGACAGGGAAAGTGCCGCCGTGCTTTCCGTCACTTCACCGCCGCCCCGTCCGCCATCACGAGCAGCACCATCTTTTTGAACTGAAGCCGTTCACCTTGCTTCACGGCTTTGCGGTAGAGGCTCACGCGATTGATTTCGCCGGGGAAGAGCTGGGTCTCGGGCACTTCGACCTTGGTGAAACCGGCTTTTTGAAGCGCTTCCTCCTGACTGGCAGCTTTGGGGCGAATCGTGGGTGTGAGTGCGTAGAGTGTGCCCTGTTTGCTGACTCTCACATCGGTCTTTTCGATGCTCGTGCGGAGGAATTGCAGGCCGCGCACGGGCTCCGGCAGTTCGTCGATCACATACTCGCGGTCGGTGAAGAGCTTCTCGCCTGGATTCAGCTTCGCCAACTGCCTCGGCAGCGCGGGAGGCCATTCGATGCGTTTGTGGCCTGCTTGCGACTCGAACTGGCCCACAT
>JBEBGU010000495.1:0-4182 GCA_040081325.1 Prosthecobacter sp. | reverse complement strand
GAAGAGGACGTTCAAAGGCTGCGCCGAAAAAGCGGATAGCAGAGGGAAAAGGGCGGCGAGGAGGATGGTCAGGCGCATGGTGGAAGGATGGAGACTGGCCGGTGAACGAAGAGATCACCCAACTCATTCACGCCATTCCACCACTTGCCCCTCTTTGACGAGCCTTGACCGCAACTTCTCGTAATCGACCTCCTGCACGGCTTTACCATCCTCCAAGGCCTGCACCGCCGCTGTCGCTGCGCTTTGGCTGGTGATCATGAAGACAGGCTCCATGCGGATGCTGGCGAAGGCCGTGTGGCTGGCGCTCAAGGCGAAAGTAACGAGCAAGTTTTCGCACTCCCTCTTCTTCGGCACGATGGCGTCGTAACCGATTTGATACGGGCCGAAGCCGCCGCGACCTCCAGCGAGCTTGCCTTCGCGGATGACGACGCCGTCTTTGACGATGCGGCGGATCTCGTGCGCGTCTGTGCCGTAGCTGCCGAGTCCGATGGACTTCGGCGCGATGGTTTTGCCGAAGGTATGATGCTCCGTGAGCACGAGATCGCCCACCATGCGACGTGCCTCACGAATGTAGAGCTGGTGCGGCCAGCCGCCGGTGTCGGGAAACTCATCTTTGGGCAAACCGAAGCGCTGCATGTCATTGCGCACCTTCTTAGGAATGCGTTTGTCTGTGGCGAGGAAGTGCAGCAGACCGCGATGGTAGTTCTCGTGCTTCTTCGCGATCTTTTCGCGCTCGGCGTAGCTCGCCGCAGGCCACGCGTGCGAGGCACCGGGCAGATTGCCGCCGAAGGTGGCGGTGTTGAAGTCCCACTTGTCGTTCGGCAGCGCATCGTGCTTCGAAAACCAGCGCAGGTCCATGTCATCGCCGTTTTGCAAACAGGCCTCGATGAAGCGGGCGACGATCTCATACGTTTTCGGATCGTAATCAGCCGGAGGCGTGATCGGGAGGCTGTTGGCCTTGTTGGTCGTCAGGCAGAGGCGGTAACAATAGGCCTGCACACCGGGCGCGGGATCGCCGGGCTTGCCAACGTCGTCCAGCTCGACCAGCGGAAGCACGCCGCTGTCTTTGCAGCCGATCACGACATACGGATCGAGCGGAAAATCGCGATCCCACACACCGAGGCCGTTCTTGAGCCGACCATTGTTGCCGGGCTGCTCGAATTCGCTGCGCGGCTTGAATCGCTCGTCGTATTGAATGCCGTTGAGTGTCTCGCCATACTTCGCATTGCCCTCGCGCATCAGCGTGAAGTTCACACCAGCTTTTGCCATCAAATCGCCTTCGTAGCTGGTGTCGATGAACATCTTGGCGCGGATCACGTCACCGTTTTCGAGAGTGAGTTCGGTGATGTGCGCATCCTTTTTCACCACGGAGGCCAGACGAGCATCGCGCAGCACTTTCACGCCCGCCTCTTTGACCATCTCCTCAAACACCCGCTCCGCCTGATGCGGCTCGATAGCATACGCACCGCCGGTCGCGGGGCCGCCGGTGCTCTTGAAGGGCTGATCCCATTCCAATTTCTTGCCGTAGGCCGCGACGAGGCGCGTGAAATACTCCCGAGCAATGCCACCGACACTGCGCGGATCGCCAATGTCCACCGCGCTGAGTCCGCCACTGGTCATGCCACCGAGATGACGGCCCGGTTCCGCCAGAATGACTGTTTTCCCCATTCGTGCGACCTGCACGGCGGCGCTCACACCGCCAGAGGTTCCACCGAAGACGCAGACATCCGCTTCATGCACGGCGGCGAAGGCTGAAGTGGCCAAAAGAAGGAAAAGTAGAGCTTTCATGAGTTAAAAGGAGAGATCGACAAACAGAACGCTCGATGGCTCTCCCGACTTCAAAATCACTTCGAGGCTGTTCTTGCCTTCGCGGAGGAGGTTCGCTGGAACAAGCCATGCGTGGAGTTCCTCGGGGTTGCCTACCATAGATGGATAAGGCACGGGGAATGGTTCGGAAACGTCCTCCGTGGCTGAAATGGGTTTCCCATTGAAGGTGGCGGCCAACTCAGAGCCTGAGAAGTTTTGGTCGGCTTGAATACGCACCCGAGCATCACCATGAGGCGAAGCGAGGTCAAAGTTGAACTTCGCGGGCTTGTTCAGATCCAGCTTTCTTGGCACTGGCAACGGTTTGGCACCGGGTGAGCGCCAACCGCTCGCGATGAACCAGTGTTGAGGCTCTTTGGCGAGTGCTTGAGGCTCTCGCAGTGCTTTCAGTGCCTCAAATGGCGGCTCGCCGAATAGGCCGCGTCCTTCGCCTTGGCCGTGCTGGCGGTAGTAGGCGAAGTTGAAGAGGCTGATGCCATCCGCACCGCGTGCATAGGCGTGATGAGCGCTCGTGTGCAGATGCTCGCGAGTGGCGCGGCGGAAGGGGAAGACGTCGTAGCCAGCCTGCACTTTGTCGCCTTTCCAGATGGTGTGGCAGAGTTCGAAGTAGAGCGTGGAACCGGTCGTCATTTTCCGAATCGCAGCCAGATCGTGATGTTGGGTGGTGAAGTAATGCGCGGAGGCGTTCACCATGTCGAGACCGGCGGCGACGAGGGCTTTCAAGTCGAGGCCGAGTTCGTCCAACGCGGTCAAATAGCACGGCACACGGGCGCAGAGCCATTTCTTCGGTCCGAGGAGCTTTCGCACGTCTTGGACGAAGTTCGTCATGATGACGCGGCGTTGCTCGATGGGCGTTTCGGGGCGGAAGTAGCTGTAGAAGCGCAGGAAATCGAGTTCGAGGCCGTCGAGGTCGTAGTTGTCGATGAACTCGCGGAGCATCGCGAGCTTCTGTGCCCGCACTTCAGGCTCCACCCAGTTCAAAACGAGGTCCGCACCACGCAGCGAGCCGGGTTTGATGCGATGCTCGGGATGCTCGGCATACCAGCGTGTGACGCTCATGCCGATGCTGCTGCCCGGTTTGTCGCCGGGCTTGGGATCGACGAACTCCTTGTGATGCGCGTCGTTCATCCGAAACGAGATGAACGCCGCCTGACCTTTGGCGCGGCATCGGTCGATGAAGACCTTCACCACATCGCCGCCATTCAGCACGAATTGGCCGAACGAATCCGGCTTCTGCGCGTAGCGCTGCTTGATCCACGCGTACTGCTCCCCCAGCGGCAGCACCTTGCTCGGCCACATCGGCACCATGCCCAGGCCCGGCTGGAGAAAATGGGCGTCAACCAAACCACCGACCTCATCCACGCTGGCTTCGAGCATCTCTTTGCGGAAGGGCTCTCGCGCCTGATGAAACGGACTGACACAGGAAGTGATGTTCGTGAGGTCGTTGCTGTAGATCACCCGAAACGGCGCTTTACGCGGTGCCTCAGCCGCGAGCAACGGCGCGGCGGCGAGGGTGTGGATGAAATGGCGGCGCTTCATGCGGTGAGTTGGAGTCTAGGCTTTAGCCGACGGTTTGGGGTGTGCGTGAGGTCATTGATCGGCTAAAGCCTGGACTCTAACGGCTGAATTCGGGCTCACATTCCGGGATCGTCCCAGCCGGAGCCGTAGTGGTCGATGGGGTAGGTCTTCCACAAGCGCTCGGCTTCGTCGCGATGGGTCTCGGCGAGAAAATCTGCCGCGCTGGACCAGGGCCAGTCATTCCATTTCTCCACGTAGCCGTGCTTCACCGGGTTGTGATGGATGTAATTCACCGTGGCGTGGTAGTGGTCTGTGCTTTTCATCACGGTCTCCACCGCATTGCACCAAACTTGGCGTCCGCGGGTGCTTTCCTCTCCGTTCCACTCGAACGAGCAGCGACCGTGAAGCCGGCCGATTCGCTTGAGAAGCATGCTGACTTCCGAGGTGCAAACGAGCGCGTGGTAGTGGTTCGGCAGCACCACCCAGGCGGCAATGCCACGGCTGTGCTCCTGAAGTGCGTCCAGCAAATCCACGGTGAACGCACTCAGTCGCTCGGCCGTATGGCCGATGTGCGCACGATGCTCATAGCACGCGGCGGTGATCAAGTAGTGGCGCTGACCACTGTCGAGGTGAGGTGGACTGTGCGGCGGCCGCTTCAATTGCCGACGCCAAGCGAGAGTTCTCGCACGCTCTTCCTCATTGAGTTTTCGCCAGCGATACATGGGTCGTAGTGGTGAGTTGGAGTCTAGCTTTAGCCGACGGTTTGGGTGATTCGAGAGGCCAAAGATCGGCTAAAGCCTGCACTCCAACGTCGCGATTGGGAGGCGCTTTCTTGCTCGT
>JBEBGU010000494.1:0-4183 GCA_040081325.1 Prosthecobacter sp. | reverse complement strand
ACACCACGGCCGATGCCTCGGTACTGGAATCCAAAGTCGGCAGCGGCCACTGGATCGATCAGATTGCGTCCGTCAAAAATAAGTGGGGTGCGCATGACCTCACGCAACTGGGCGAGATCGACACTGGCAAACTCACGCCATTCGGTGGCGATGATGAGGGCCTCTGCGCCAGCGGCGGCCTCAAGGGCACTTTCTGCTAACTTTATCTTGCCTGCGACGGGCAGGGTTCTGGCTTTGTCCATGGCCTTGGGGTCGTAGGCAGTGACGTCTGCACCTTCAGCGACGAGTCTTTCGACAAGACTGATGGCAACGGAAGAGCGGACGTCGTCGGTGTTGGGCTTGAAGGCGAGGCCCCAGACGGCGAGTTTTTTGTCCTTCAGCACCCAGAGGGCTTCGCGGATGCCTTCTATGAAGCGATCAAGCTGGTGCTGATTGATGCGCTCGACTTCTTTGAGTAGGTCGAAAGGGATGCCGATCTGCTCGCTGATGGCGATGAAGGCGGCGATGTCCTTTGGGAAACATGAACCGCCGTAGCCCAGACCTGCGGAGAGGAAGTCACGTCCGATGCGCTTATCGGCACCGATGCCTTCAGCGACCTTGAGCACGTCTGCACCGCTGTTTTCGCAGATCTCAGCGAGGGCATTGATGTAGCTGATCTTGAGGGCGAGGAAGCTATTGGCGGCGTGCTTGATGAGTTCGGCGCTGTTAATATCAGTGACCAGAACGGGAGCGACGAATGGCTCATACACTTTCTGCATGAGGGCGAGTGCGCGGTCACTATTGCCACCGATGACAATGCGATCAGGCTTCATGAGATCAGCCACGGCGCAGCCTTCTCGGAGGAACTCTGGATTGCTGATGACATCAAACTCGACGCCGGGTTTAGCGTAACGTCGGATGGTCTGGGAGACGCGCTCGCCAGTCTTCACAGGCACGGTGCTTTTGTCCACGATCACGCGATAGCTGGTGAGGTACTGAGAAATCTCACGCGCGACTTTTTCGATGAAACTGAGGTCCACGCTGCCATCAGGCTGCGGAGGAGTCGGGACAGCGATGAAGAGCACTTCACCGTGATCGACGCCTTCTTCGGTGCTTGTGGTGAAGCGGAGACGACGAGCGGCGACATTTTTTTTCACCATGTCCTCCAGCCCTGGCTCGTAAATGGGGATTTGCCCGGCGAGTAGCGTCTCCACTTTGCTCGGATCATTATCCACACAGAGAACGTGATGGCCGACTTCTGCAAAACAGGCCCCAGTGGTGAGCCCGACGTAACCTGAACCGATGATGGTGAGCTTCATGAGATTAAAAGAGGGATTTTGAAATGACTAGCAATGAGAGAGGTCGGGCAAACTACCGCAAGGGCTAACGAGATCTAGCTTTGATGTCATACATCCCGCCTGCCAAGACTTCATTAACGTCCAGAAGTTTGGCTACCCCCACGACCCGATGGGTTCGGATCAATGTCGAGCGGTATGGTCAGGCCGGGGAAGTCTTTCAGTGTAAGTGAGAAGAGAATGCCAACTTCAGATTGACCGTTGCGATTGTCACGCATCATGGCTCCGATGGAGGCGACCCAGCTCGTGAGATCACGAGTCACGCTGTAGCTCTGGAACTCCATGGTGCCGTCGTCCATTTCATAGATGTGATTCATGGACACTCCCCAGTTATCAGTCACGCGAGCATAGACGCGGGAGAAGATGAGATTGGAGTTTTGGAAGTAGGGACTGCCAGAGATGTACTGATGGCCAAGGGTGAGTGAGAGCGAACTTGCAGGCATGAGGGTGATGCCTTGATTGAGTTCGGTGAAGTTACCAGTCGAACTCATGATGGGGAGCTGCATGTCCATCCAGAAATTAACCCACGGCACAGGCCGGAAGAAAATTTCGTTGTAGAGATTTGAGACGTCACGATTGAATTCTGGGTCTTTGGAAAAGACATCCACATAGGTGTTCATGCCGGCAAAGGTGTAGGTCTGCGAGGGATCTTCAGTGGCGGAGAGGAAGCTGCCATTGCCTGACTCCTTGGTGTAGTCGCGGCGCGTTTGGAGGTGATTGCGAACGCCGACACGGGTCACATTCCAGGAGCGAAGATCATCCACGGCTGAGTATAGCGGCACGTCGAGTGAGCGCGGACGAGTCGTGCGGGAGAGGCGGTCGATGGAGGGGAAGCCTACAGGCTGGCTCGCATCGAGATAGGAGACATTGATATACGGCTGCACAACGTGGCGAAGGCCGTCGATGCCGAGAGTTTCATTGGTGAATTCTTCCCAAGTTTTAGTGACCTTGAAGGAGACGTCGAGTCCAGCGTGGAAGATGCCTTTAGTTTCGTCAGAAAAGCGATTTGCGGATGGCAGCCCACCAACGGTTTTTCCAATACCTGAGTAATGAGTAACTCCAAGCCCGAGCCGCGGTGTGACGTTGAGCCAGCCAGCGAAAGTTTTAGGATATAGGAACTCATGGTAGGTGTGCAAGCGGGCGTACTCGGCCATTTCAGAGTCCAGTGAGTTCAGCACGTTCGTGTACTCCGGCACACCAATGCCTGCTCCAGCATTGAGTCCGAGAAGTCGGCGGATGTCTGAATTTTGTCTCAAGCTAAGAGTTTTAAAGTTGAGTCCCGCAATCGCAGCCCCGAGCGCATCTTTCTCCAGGTCAGTGGCTTGTTCACGCAGATAGGCCGCAGATAGAGTGCCCTGATGGAAAATACCCGAATTCCAAAGTGGGCGGCGAGTCCAGTCGATGCTCAGCTCCGGCAGTTTTTCGCCGACACGATAGAAATTATTTGCCTGAAAACGGAACATCAAGCTGGCCACGTAACGCGGGTCCGTGTGGATGAGTGAAACTTGGTTGTCAGGCTCGGGTGTCTCACGGAAGTCGTTGAAGAAGAAGTCTTCGTAGAAGTGGGCATCACTGATTTTATTGATGTCAAAATCCATGTACCAAGTGCTTTTCTCCGGCCCTGGCAGATAGATGCGATGCTGAAAATTGACACGATAGCGATTGGTCGGCACTGGACCGCGCACATCTCCCGTTTTGTTCAGTGCCGGGTCGCCGTCCCTTTGATAATACAGTTTGAGGCCGGTGAAGTTGGACCAGTTGTCTCTGTGCTTGAGCGATTGAAAGTCAGCACCCACACCCACGCCGCGCGCCGAGCGCAGATCGAGATGGTATTTGGCCATCGTGTGATCTCCGTGGATGACACCATACTGATTGAGCAAGAAGGCACCCCAGCGGCTCTGGTAGCCTGGATTGAACTTGTAGCCGACTTCACCATCCAACGGCTGAGAGATGTAAGGGAGGTAGAAAACCGGTGTGTCACCAATCATGACGCTGACATTTTTCAGCACGACCCGGTCATCTGGGTAAATGGTCAAGCTACGAGCGCGGAGGCGGAAGTTTGGGTCCTCTGAATCATGAGTGGTCAGGTAGGTCTCGCCGCCATCGACTCGCTGAATCAGCTTCGTTTCCGTCTCGAATTTATCAGTTTGGTAGAAGAAGTTGCCGATCTCCATGGGCATGGCGCTGCGCACAGCATCTCCACTGATGTCACCCGTGTTGGCGTTGTAGATGATGTTTTCACCTTTGTAGGTCGTGCCAGCTTTCCAGATGACCACATTTTCACGGGCGATCACCTCCCCCGTCGTTGCGTTGTAGCTGGCCGTGCCGCAGCGGATCTCGACATCGGCGTAACTAATATGCACGTCTCCTTTGGCGATCGCGAGTCCAGTGGCCGGATCATAGGTCGTCTCGACGCCCTCGATGTTCAGGTCGCTGGTGAGCGAGTCGAGTATCGTTTGCCCCCGTGCGTCGGTAACGCAAAACAGGGCGAAATATGCCAGGGCTACAGACAGTCGAAGGAAAGTCATGGTTCCAATGTGAGGTAAAGGGCCGCCGATTGAGAGATTGAAAAGGGAGCAATATCCGAAGCGGGCACCTTCATAGGCCACTCGGCATCCAGTGACAAGAAAAACGACGCGAAAATCTCCCCAATTTTTGATCAAGCAGGGGTTGGCGTCGTTTTGTGGAACCTGAAGCTGAACATCTGTCAGCCTTGCCGACTGTGGCGGGGCCATTTTTCCGTCGCAGGCTTGGGATGAAACTAACGAAAATATGTGCCGCAAGGGAGGTCATTGATGAACTGAAATTAGAATAGAGTTCAGTTTACAGGAGACGAGATAGTTTAGAGA
>JBEBGU010000493.1:0-4183 GCA_040081325.1 Prosthecobacter sp. | reverse complement strand
AGATGAGATCGACCCAGATGATCTTGATCTCGATCTCGATGCCCTAGCAGGCCTCGACCTGGAAGAAGATGAAGATAAAAA
Organism: Prosthecobacter sp.; assembly: GCA_040081325.1. Classification (GTDB taxonomy): domain Bacteria; phylum Verrucomicrobiota; class Verrucomicrobiia; order Verrucomicrobiales; family Verrucomicrobiaceae; genus Prosthecobacter. The sequence continues at coordinate 4,102 of JBEBGU010000493.1, read as the reverse complement.
AGACGAAGGTTACAGTGATGGCTACGGCGGCATCGATGACGATGATGATGAGGGCGAGGAGTGGAAAAAGAAGGGCTGAAGCCGCTCCAACCTGCGGTGCTTGCATTGGCCGCCCCTACTCGCGATGATGCGCGCCGTGATCCGACTCCTCGTCTGCCTTTGTTTCGCCGCCTGCTTACCGCAGACCGTGCGCGCGCAGTCATTTCAGGACACACTCGGTTTGCAGCCGACCTTCATCACGCTCGATCAGGCGATCCAGCGAGTGATGGAAAAGAGCCTGGATGTGCGCATCGAATGGCTGAACTGGGCAGTCGCAGATCAGCAGACGGACTCGGCTCTCGGCAAGTTCGAGCCGTCCTATTTTATCAACTCCACCTGGCGTGAGTCGAACCTCCCACAAAACGCGCTCGAGTTTGTGCAGACCGGCGGCGCGGGCGTCGTCACGGAGCCGCCTCTCTTTCAGCAGCAGAGTCTGCTCTCTCAGACGGGTTTCATGGGAAAGCTGCCCACAGGAATGGAATACAAGATCTTTGCCAGTGCGGGTGAATTCCGAAACGATCTCAACCGTAAGCAGCAGCAGTCGATCTTTTATCCTGAATACGCAGCGGCCGTCGGCGGCAGCATAACTCAGCCGCTGCTTCGTGACTTTGGCCCATCAGTGAATCTCGCTGAGGTGCGCGTGAGTCGTCGAAATGAAGCCATCGCTGATCACAAATGGGAGCTGCAATTTCAGCGCTCCCTGGCGCAAGTGATCATCGAGTACTTCGATCTCATCTTTGCCATCGAGAACATCGAGGTGAAGCGCGAGTTCGTGGCCTTTGCCCAGACATTGGTGGCAGAAAACAAGAAGCGTCTCGGTGCAGGCGTGCTCTCAGAAGCGGATGTGCAGGAAGCAGAAGTCGCCGTGGCTGTGGCGCGTGAAGAAGTCATCACGGCACTCGGGCAGGTGGTGGAGCGGCAGATGAATCTGAAGACGCAGATCCTCGGCTCGCTGGAGGAAGGGGGCGGCATGATCTTTCTACCCAAGGACTCGCTGCCCTTCATCTCACCGCCGATGGATCGCACGCGGCATTTGCAGACCGCTTTGCAGCGGCGACCCGACTATCGTGCAGCTATCGAGGAAGCGGAGAAGCAGGCCATCATCGTCAAGTATGCGCGCAACCAATTATTACCGCGCCTCGACCTGCAGGCGACGCTCACCGCAAACGGACTCAGTGGAGATCGTTCGAGTGCTTTTAGCCGAGCCTTTGAGCGGCAGGGCTACGACACACAGATAGGTTTTCAGTTCACCATCCCGCTAGGAAACCGAACTGCCAAAGCGAACAGCAACGTGGCGGAGTTTCGCCAGCAGCAGGCCATTTTGAATATCGCGCGTAGCGAGCTAAACGTGTCCGTCGAACTCGATAGCGTGATCGCCCGAGTCAGAGCCGCGCGCGCAAAAATGGAGTCCACGCGCGAGTCGGCACGGCTTGCTGAGCGGCTCCTAGATACCGAACAGAAGAGATTGCAAGAAGGCCTCGCGCGCAGCTTTGATGTGCTCAAAGCACGCACCGCGCTGGCAGATGCACGCACACGCCAGATTGCTGCTCATGCGGACTACAACAAGGCGGCGACGCAGCTTCATCTCGTCACCGGCACGCTGCTGGATCGTTACGGCATCCGCATTGATCGTGGTGGCAGGCAGCCGCTGGCCGTGCGCGATCGAATCAAAAAGTGACCCATGTCTGCCGCACCCACAGACCGCCTCCAGGCGATGCAGGCGGTCGCCGCCGAACTGGCGCGCATTGCGGGTTCATCGGCGTCTGAAAATGAAGTGTTCGGTGCCGTGCTCACACGTTTGGTTAGCGCTACGGAAGCCCTCGGCGGAGCCATCTGGCTGGTGGCTCGGCGTGATGGGCGCGAACTATCTCTCAAGCTCGGTGCAAGCAAAGCTCTCGAAGACGCCGCCGGACCAGCCGACAGCGCCCAGCGCCAGCAAGTGCTGCGTGCGGCGAGTGAGGTCATTCTTTCCTCTCAGCCACTCGTGCTCATGCCTGCACCTGCGGGTCAGGAGGCGGTCACGCCAGGCGTGCTCGTGAATCTCGGCCCATATGGCATCGTCGGCGTACCGCTGCGCAGTGGCGACGATCATCTCGGTGCGGTTCAGCTTTGGTTCCCACGTCAAAGTGATCCCAAAAAGCTCGCCGAACTCGCCCTGATGATTCAGGCGCTGATGGTGGAGCTGGGGCCGCGTCTGCGCTCACGACAGATGCGTGAACTCGGCGCGCAGAGCCAGCGGCAGCAGCAGCTTTTGCAAATGGCGCAGGATCTCACGGGGCAGCTTGATGCCACTCAAAGCGCACGCCTCGCCGCAGCACATGCGCGCGAACTTCTCGGTATCAATCGTGTCAGTTTTTTGATTCGTGAAGGCGACCGCTGGCGCGTGATCGGCATCTCTGGGCAGCCGCAGGTGGAGGCACGCGCCGAGCCTGTCACGCGCATGATCAAGCTGGCAACCACTGAGGCGCGTGATCACATTCAGGTCATCGTGCTCGCCGAAAATGGAAAGGCGAATGACTGGTATTTCCAGGACACACAGATGCAGTCCGCCGCGCTCGTACCGCTGCGTGATGGAGCTGAGGGTCGCGTGCTCGGCATCATGCTTTGTGAAAGCACCGAGGCTGCGACCTTTGGCCCCGCTGGTGCCGCCGGTGATCCGCGACCACCAGCTCTCGTGCTAGCGCAATGGCTCGCCGATCTCGCGGGTCGTTCTTTGCGCGCTGCGCTGGTGCATCAATCACTGCCGCTGGCGCCCATGCTGTCAAAGCTCGGTCACTGGCGCGAATCGGCGACAGCCACTCAGAAACGTCGCTGGACCACCTGGCTCATCGCGGCGGTTGTCGTGGCTGTTCTCGGCCTGCTTTGGCCGCTGCAAGTGAAGGTCGAAGGCGACTGTACTTTGCTGCCACGCCAGCGTGCCTTGATCACCACCGAGTCGCCGGGCCGGGTCGAAGAAGTGCTCGTGCGTGAGGGTGATCGCGTGACTAAAGATCAAGTCGTCGCACGACTCGATACACGTCGTTTGCAAAGCGAACTGGAGTCCGCCAGCCAAGCGCGCAAGCGACTCGAAGCCGAAGCGGAACGCCAACGTGGTCAGAACAAAGAAGCACTCGCACGCATCGCCTCGCTCGAAGCCCAGGCCACGGCCGAGACCGAAAAGCGGCTGCGTTTAGAGATCGAACTCGCCACCCTGCGCTCACCCATCGCGGGCGTCTTGATGACGAAGGACGTGCATCTGCGCACGGGCACCTTTCTGCAAGCCGGAGAGATGTTTGCCGAAGTCGCCGCTGTCGATGGCTGGGATTTACGACTGGAGATCGCGGAGGCTGACATCGCCGAGATCGAAGAGGCGCTGGATGAAAAATCGCCGCGTGAGGTGCATTACCTTCTCTACACCCAGAGTGCACGTCAGCTCATGGCATCTCTCGAAAGAAAAACCCAGATCAGTCCTGCGCTACATGCTGGGAAAGACGGCGGCGTTTTCAGCATTACTCTGGCGAAAGTGGTGCTGCCATCTGACCTACAGCCGCTCATGCGTCCAGGTCTCACCGGTCGTGCGAAAATCGAACTCGAACACCGTGCTTCAGGCCGAGTAATGCTGAGAAAATTCACCCGCTGGCTGCGCATGCGCTGGTGGCTGTGAGCGCCACACTTGCCAGACCAGAAACATCCGCTTTTATCTCCCCATGACGATTATTCTCAACGGCACTCCACGCGAATTCACCGAACTAACGACGATGAACGGTCTGCTCGAAGCCGTGGACTTAGCAGGCAAACCCGTGGTCGTAGAGCACAATCAAGTGGCGCTGCTGCCACGAGAAATTCTGACCGCTGTGATCAATGACGGCGATGTCATCGAGATCGTACAAATTACCGCTGGAGGCTGAGATCATGGTCAAAAATGTGCTCATTCTACTGCTGGCCTGTGCGCTTGGTCTGGCGCTGTGGCTACGGCAGTCAGAGATCGTCGCACCACCCATCCCTGCGGATGTGCCCGTCAAAACAGAAGAGCCAGTCATGCAAAAACTGCTGCGCGAAGCCGCCTCCCAGTCCGGCTTGATCG
>JBEBGU010000031.1:0-15636 GCA_040081325.1 Prosthecobacter sp. | reverse complement strand
TAAATCGTCTATTGACCTGGGCCCCTTTTCGAATCGCAATCACGCTTCCAGTTTTTTTGCCTTCTCTAGTGTGCTTTGTGCGGCTGCGGCATATGATGCCTTTCACAAGAGGTCGCGCTGGTGGATCATCTTTGCACCAGGGGTCTTGTTGATGCTCGCTTGTATCATGCTGAATGCGTCCCGAGCGGGACTGGTTCTTTTCTTTGTTGGTATCCCACTTTGGCTTGCCACGGCAGCCATGAAAAAAGGTTTTCTTCGCAAGATATGGGTCAGTACGGCATTGATCCTGACCGTGGCTTCAGTCGTGCTCGTCTCTGGTAGTCATTTAGGTGAAAGGCTGAAAGCTCAGTCCATTTCAGAATCCATCGGGCGTGATTTGCGCTGGTGGCTGGCTGAAGAGACACTGACTGCAGCATCCGAGGCTCCATGGATTGGGAGAGGACTTGGTCTTTTTCAAAAGATATTTCCCTTGGTGAGTTCTACCCCGTACCCGAATGCTCGCCCGCTTCACCCCGAAAGTGATGTGCTTTGGTTGCTCTTTGAGGGTGGTATGCTCACTCTCGTTCCCTGTCTGCTTCTTGTTTTTTGGCTATGGAGCAGCACGGGTCCTTGGTTTTCACAACGTCGAAAGAAAAGCCATGATACCCGCTCGGGTAGAAGGATACGGAAGGCCTTCGCTATCGCTGCTGCTCTGTCGATTGTGCATTCTTTTTTTGACGTGCCACTTCATGGTGTGAGCTACTTTTTGACCTTCGCTTTCGTAGCCTCAATGGCAGTACGACCTCGCTATTTGGGCGCTTTGACCGGACCGCTACAAAGTTGGCTTTTCCGCACTGCGGGGGTGCTGATCGCGGCACTTGGTTTCGGCATTTTAGCAATCGGCACTGGTCTGACGGATCGGGGTCTTGCGGCTTCGAGTCCCTTCCTGAATGACAAGGCAGTTGTTGAGGCTGGGCGCGGCAATCGTGCGGAAGCGATGGTGCTGATCAGTCGCGCAATCGATCTTACACCGCTTGATTTCCGCCCTTACGTTCTGCGTGCGCAGCTTCATCTCAATATGCGTCACAGTACTGAATATGCGCTTCTCGACTTTGGTAGAGCGCGTGCTGTGGAGACTAGCTATGGGCCAATGTGCATCGACGAGGGACTTTACTGGTTGCACTTCGATCCTGGAATGGCGCTGATACCATGGCGGGAGGCTTTGCGTCGTTACAGTGCTGAGGGAAGTTGGGCCATGTTTGCTCAGTATTCGGGCATGTTGGGAAACTACTTTGCTTATCCAGAACACCACTTGTCAATCTGGAGGCTAGCGGATCGATTGCCTATGCAACTCTTCTGTTTAAGTCAACTCACACAGTCTCCGCATTGGCCGACCATTTTTAAAGAATTCCTTGCTGAACATCCTGGTCTTGATGATTTAACCGAGAATCAAATTCTCTTTCTTATCGAGGCTTGGCAGCGTAGAGCTGAAAAAACAGAGCTGCTTAGTTATGTAAAAAAATCTCCTCGCCTGAGCGCCATCGCTTGGCGTCTGATCGCTTTAGATTTAGCTCAGGCTGGAAAGTTCGAGCCTGCTTTCCGTCTTGCAGCTTTACACATCTTGCCTGCGGCACGTTCCGCCACCTTGTCTGCCTCTGACATTCCAAGGCTTGAACGGACTCACCTTCTGAACCCGTTAGACATTCTACCCGGAATCGAACTTTATTACGCGCAGCGCTCCAGCGGTGACATCAAAGCCGCCCGCCAAACATTGGAAAAAGTGATGCGAATACCCACAGCACCAGATTTTCTCAAACGTGAAATGGCCTCAGTCCTTGCTGAGTCAGGTGACATTCGTGGGGCTTGGGATCTGATGCTTCAGATCATCAATGCCACCCCAGTCGAGACTTCAGCCATGTACAAGGACCTTCAGGCTGATGACGGCATTCAGCGCCCCAGCGCCCCACCACCTAGAGAGCCAGGCTCCGAGTTTTAGTATTACAGCGCTATTTCTGTCGAGCAAAAAAGTTCATAATCACTGCGCAAGCCCACCTGTTGGCCCACTGCTTTAACGAGGAATAAGAACCTCGTTGACTCAGTGGGCCATTTACTTTAGCGTATTTGATAGTCAACTTTGACTCTCACATTCTAACAACTTTATGGCTAAACTGGTAATCATAGACGACGAGGCTGCAATTCTGGAGCTCATGAGCAAGCTTTGCCGAGCTGCCGGGCACACGGTTTTTGGCTACACCACCGGTATCGAAGGAATGGCAGCTATTCGAAGCCAGGCACCTGACCTTGTGATCGTGGACTTACGTATTGGTGACGTTAATGGCCTCGATTTGGTAAGTATGTGCCGAGAGCAATTTCCCAATACTGCCGTCATCATGGTCACGGGCCATGGCAGTGTCGAGACCGCAGTGGAGGCCATGCGCCTCGGGGCTTTTGATTACCTGACCAAGCCTTTCGATCTCGGTGATCTCATCAAAACGGTGAATCAGGGATTGGCCCGAAACAATCCAAGCTTAGCCGCATCTGCCGCGCCCGCAGCCTTGTCATCCATTCGCGCTGGCTCTTCGTCTAAACTCATCGGCCATAGTGAAGCCATCCAGCGCATCTTTGAGATCGTGCGCCGTGTGTCTGATAATGATAGCCCGGTACTCCTTGAGGGAGAGTTTGGTGTGGGCAAGCACATGGTCGCGCGTGCTCTGCATGAGGCCAGCCGCCGCAGTAGTGCCCCCTATAAAGAACTTCAGTGCAGCGCCATGCCTGAGGACACGCTTGAGGCCGAACTCTTTGGTCACACAGGCGGTCAAGGAGGTATCTTCAGTCGCGCCAATGGCGGAACGGTTCATCTTGCTGAGATCCATGTTCTACCCCCGCGCATCCAGGCTCAGCTCAATACCTTCCTGGATGAGGCCCAGGCTCGTCGCAGTGCTTGGAACACCAATGGCTCCGATTTTCGACTTGTGGTGAGCACCACCATTTGTCTGGAGGAGGCTTCCAAAAAAGGCAGTTTCCGCGAAGATCTCTACTACAAGCTCTCAGTCGTCCCATTGAAGATCCCTCCGCTGCGTCAACGCCGCGAAGACATCAAACCTCTCGTTGATCATTTCCTCAAAGAACTGGCTGAGCGCACCGACTCTAGGTTGAAGGGCATCGACTCCTATGCGCTCGAGTTTTTGGAGAAATATCCGTGGCCCGGTAATATCTCGGAACTGCGAAATGCCGTCGAGCGCGCCTGCGCCTTTGCTGAGGGAGATCGTATTCGCCCAGTTGATCTGCCAACCAAAGTTAGCCAACAGATCGAAGTGCCTACCACGGCTTCTGTCGGCGGTACCACCCAGCTTCCCATCGGCTCCACGCTGGACAATTTCATCACCGGCCAAGAGCGAGCTTTCATCCAGGAAACACTCAAGTATAACAACGGGTCACGCGAAAAGACTGCCTCAATGCTCGGAGTCAGTATCGCCACTCTCTACCGCAAGATGGGGTTAAATCAGGAGCGCAAGACGACGGCTTAAAGTCAGCGGGGTAACATCACCACATCCGCCGGGGCCGCCATCAGCCGCGTCTCTTCGGCTGATGGCTTTCTGATCGTCGTCGGATTCATCTCGCAGACCTTCATCAACGGCCCGTCTTTCAATTGGAGCTCGTACTGAGCTGTCGTGCCGAGATAGATCGTGTCCACGATGTGACCTGGGAAGCAATTTGGAGAGTCCAGCACATGGCTAAAAGTGAGCGCTTCTGGCCGAACCGAGAGAATTACTTCCGTGCCAGATTCAGGTTGCCAATCAAGCTGATTGACCCGCGCGCGCAGAATTCCGAAAGCTGTCTGCACGTCAAAAAAGTCGGCCACGGCACTTCGGTTCAGGACTTTCGCATCGATCAAATTGGTTTCGCCGATGAACTCTGCGACCATCCGAGATGCGGGATTCCGATAGACCTCCTGTGGAGTGCCCACCTGAGCTAGTCGCCCCGCTTCCATCACCGCAAGTCGGTCTGCCATGCTGAGCGCCTCATCGCGGTCGTGCGTGACGTAGATGCCAGTGAGTCCGAATTCCTTGCAGATGCGTCGGATTTCCGAGCGCATTTCATGGCGGAGCTTTGCGTCCAAATTTGACAGGGGTTCATCCAGGAGCAAGCAGCGTGGCCTGATCACCAGCGCACGAGCCAGAGCCACACGCTGTTGTTGGCCTCCCGACAATTGAGAAATGCGTCGCGTGCCAAGACCACCGAGCTTCACCAGTTCCAATGCCTGCTCGACTCGCTGCTCGATCTCTGGCCTGAGTCTATTTCGCTCTTCCAGCCCAAAGGCTACATTTTGGGCCACATTCATGTGCGGCCATAATGCGTAACTTTGGAACATCATTCCAGTCTCGCGTTTGTGCGCTGGTAAGTGAGTCACATCTTCTTCGCCAAAGAAAACACTTCCCGCATCAGCCTGGCAAAATCCTGCGATGTGGCGCAGTAGGGTCGTTTTTCCGCACCCACTCGGGCCTAGAAGGAAGAATAGCTCACCTTCGCCGATCTCAAGGCTTACATCATCGAGCACGGTCTGCTGACCAAAACGCTTCGTGAGATGTTGGATGGAGATGGAGATCATGGGTATAAGGTGAAGGGAAGGGGAACCGTGGAACTGTCAGTCTGACTATTTTCGCCACAGCCATTTCATAGCTTCAGGGAAGATGCTCGCACCATGCTTGCTGTTATGTGAGCCGTCTCCAAAGGTAAAGGTGAAGTCATACTTCATAAACGCCAATGCCTTGGCTATCTGTTGGTTTGCCAGGGGCCAGTTACCATAGGGATTATCTAGATCGCTGCTGCCATCTTGCAGATACACACGCAGAGGCTTGCGTTCCGTCAGGCGGATGATCGAGGGGTAAACATTTCCTCCCGCCAAATCCACATAACTACCGATGGTCGAAAAGACTTTGCGAAATTTGTCAGGCCTCTCCCATGCTACAGTAAATGCGCAGATTGCCCCGCTACTTGCGCCTCCGATTGCCCAACCCGCAGGATCATCCGTCAACTTGTAGTTCTCATGCACCTGAGGAATGATTTCTTCGAGAAGGAAGCGTGCATACACATCACCCAGGCTGTTGTACTCCTTGCCTCGATTGTTGTTTTTCCACGCACTCGCAGGCTTGGATTCACCAATGTGACCTGGATTGATGAAGATAGCGATCGTTGGTGGCATGTCACCTCTAGCGATTAAGTTATCAAACACTACGGGTACCCTCCAGGCTCCTTTTACCCCCACATAATCATGCCCGTCTTGGAAGATCATCAGGTTGGCTGGTTGTTCTGGCTTGTATTGCGTCGGCACATAAACCCACCAGTCGCGACGGGTGCCCGCATAAATTTTGGATTCATGTACTGGCATCTGAATCACCTTACCCTTTGGCACATCTACCTTTTCCTGAGAAAGCGGCCCCAACTTGTAATCATCCAGCGCCCAAATTGGAAGTGAGGAGAAAATGAGTAGAGTGAATAGTGCGTGTGAAGTCATGTTTATTCATCATGGGGACGCGCCCAAAGAGCGTCAAGAAGGATAGCCTGTTGGGCTGAATTTAACGTGGTCGTTGTCAGATCAGTGGCTATTTGGGCGCTGCTTTAGTCCCGATCGCTTTCCCCATGATGCCAGTTCGCTATCGCGTAAAAGTTGCGCTTGGTAAATCTCTCTTCATGTCCTGTATTCCAACCGATGATTGCCGTACTATTCGCCACTTCCGCCGCCGAACTCTGGAACCAATTTGTTCATGCCTTGCCTGTGATCATGGGGCTAGTTTTGATCGAGGGTCTTTTATCGGTGGATAATGCTTTGGCCATTGCTGCCATGGCTGCGCACCTTGGAGAAAAGGAGCGCGCTAAGGCGATGAACATTGGTTATATCGGAGCTTATGGATTTCGACTGCTAGCTCTTTTGTTTGCCTCATACATCATTGGCAACCACTGGATCATGTTCATTGGAGCGCTTTATTTGGTGTGGTTGATGTGCGCGCACTTCGCAGGGCAAAAAGGAATTGGTGAGGATGAAGGAGAGGCGTTGAATGTCCATCACAGAACCTTCGCTGGAACTGTTACGATGATCTCACTCATGGATCTGAGTTTGAGTGTGGACAATGTCGTGGCCGCCATCGCTCTGAGTCCAAAGGAACTTTGGCCTGTGTATGTGGGCGTCACCATTGGCATCATCGCTCTGAGGTTGATTGCTGGAGTGGCCGTGAAGATGATCACCAAGTATCCGGTTCTGGAGCACACGGCGTTTGTGCTCATTGGCTATGTGGGACTGCTACTGATCACCGAATTGCAATTCCAAGATTTCTTTGAAAATCTGGGGCCAACGAAGGTGAAGCTTATCAAATTTGCCGGCATCATTCTGATCACGACACTCACACTTCTATGGTCTCAGAAGCCCGTTTTACAGAAGTTCATAAATCCCGTTTTACGTGTTCTATTGCTGCCGATGCAATTGTTCGCATCAGTTGTTGGGGCATTGATTGTCGTGATTACTTGGCCTTTCAAGAAGTTGATCTCAATGGTGCGAAAAGCCTGATCGTAGCTCATCCAGCAACAGGAATGCTTAACCAATGCTGAGCATTTCCGATTGTGAAAAACTCGAAAATGTCAGTTGCGCGGCAACTCCTCAGTGGTAGGACTTCCGACTCCCCGCCTCTCGGTGGGATTTCCCCCATCTAATCTGATTCTATGCGAGTTCGTCCGTCTGTGAAACCTCTCTGCGAACTTTGCCGCGTTATCCGCCGCAAAGGAGTTGTTCGCGTTGTCTGCAAAAACCCACGCCACAAACAGCGTCAGGGTTAATCCTCCTTTTTTACTCAGCACCTTTCTATATGGCACGCCTACTTGGAGTCGAAATCCCGAACGAAAAGAAAATCGAATACTCGCTACCGTACATTTACGGCATCGGTCTTCCCATGAGCCGAAAGATCTTGGCTCATGCAAACATTGACCCGAATATACGTGCAGGAGAACTCACGGACGATCAGGTTACTCAGATCACTCAGATCATTCAGGGTATGAAGATCGTGATCGAAGGCGACCTTCGCCGTGAGATCCAAATGCACATGAAGCGCATTCTTGGCATCAACTGCTACCGCGCTCATCGTCATCGTCGTGGTCTGCCAGTGCATGGTCAGCGCACACACACTAACGCCCGCACTCGCAAGGGGCCGCGTAAAACAGTCGGTGCTCAAAGCAAGCCTACAGCCAAAAAAGGCAAGGCCTAATCCCGACGGCAAACCACGAGGAATTAAATCACTATCTGTATGGCAGACGAAGAAACAACGACCCCAGCACCAGCTCCAGAAGCTGTTGCTCCCGCCCCGGCTCCGGCCGCAGCAGCCGCAGCTCCAGTTCCTGGAGCTGCTGACAAACCCACTTCCGGTGACCGCGCCGTATCTCAAAGCGTATGGGCCGAGATCGGTGGCGGTGATGGCACAGAAACAACCAAGGTCATCAAGGCCAAGGGTTCTAAAAACGTCAGCGCCGGACTGGTGCATGTGCGGGCTACTTTCAATAACACGATGGTCTCCATCTCGGATCGCGTCGGTAACGTGATCGGTTGGTCCACTGCTGGTAAGATGGGCTTTCGCGGTTCCCGCAAAGGTACCGCCTATGCAGCTCAGGTCGTCGCTCAGGATGCCTGCCGTCAGGCCATGAGTCACGGTCTTCGCGAAGTTGAGGTTCACCTCCGTGGTCCCGGTTCAGGTCGTGAGTCCGCTGTCCGTGCCATTCAGGCAATGGGCGTGGAAGTCACCAATATCAAGGACACGACTCCGATCCCTCACAACGGCTGCCGTCCACCCAAGGCACGTCGCGTTTAATCTCTCCCTCTCTTTTTCTAGCTCACTTCTATGGCACGTTACACAGGTCCTCGCGAAAAAATCGCACGCCGCTTTGGTATTCCAATCTTTGGTCCTTCCAAGGCACTCGAACTCCGCAATTTCCCACCAGGACAACACGGTGTCCGCAATGCACGCCGCAAGGTTTCCGATTATGGCGTCGCCCTGATCGAGAAGCAGAAGCTGCGCTTCCAGTATGGTGTGCTTGAAAAGCAGTTCCGCCGCTTCTTCGCTGAAGCTCAGCGTCGTAAAGGCGTGACCGGTGAAAATCTGCTCCAGATGCTTGAACTCCGTCTCGACAACGTGGTTTATCGCATGGGCTTCGCCAACACGCGCTTCGCTTCCCGCCAGCTCGTCAGTCATCGCCACATCACCGTCAATGGTAAGATCGTTAACATTGCTAGCTATCAGGTGAAAGCTGGTGACGTGGTGGCCGCTAAGGAGAGCCCACGCTCCCAGCAACTCGTTGGTCGTTTCCTCGAAATGACCCTCGGCAATCCAGTCGGTGACTGGGTGACTGTGGATCGCGATAAGATGTCCGGTATCTTGAATCGCGCTCCGATTCGTGACGAGATCAATCCGATCGCTAATGAGCAGTTGGTGGTTGAGCTTTACTCACGCTAATCTTCTGCCTGAGATTCATTTCTTCCTGGAAGGGACGCCCAAAGGCGTCCCTTCTTCGTACCTGAATCACACGACAAATCATGAATGCCCCAACACGAATTGAACTGATTGGCACTGAGCTCGCTCTCATCTGGCCAGATGGCTCTGAGCAATACATTCCCAGTGAACGCCTACGCGCTTGGTCACCGAGTGCTGAGAACACGGGCGAACGTGATCTTCTCGGAAAACAGTACGGCGGGACCGATCAGAAATCTTTTCCTGGAGTGACGGTTCGCACTTGGCGTCCCATCGGTGGATACGCCTTTCAGTTCGACTTTAGCGATGGGCACAACACTGGTATATACAGCTTCGAGTATCTCAAGAAGCTGGGTGAAGAAGCCGCAAAGATTTAGCGAATCAAACCGGCACGCCGATGAGTCCGCCAGGCAGACCATCGACGCCTTCATCTTCACGAGTGACAGGGCGAGGTTCCTGCACCTTTACCACAGGCAGCGCAGGCGGTGCTGGCGGCTTGTTATTTGGGGGATTGAGCATGCGACCGTGCTGCATGATGTCCTTGATGTGGATGCCATCGAGCGTCTCGTATTCGAGTAGCGCCACGGCGATGGCGTCGAGCTTGTCTTTATAGCGAAGAAGGATGTCTTTGGCCTTGCTGTAGGCTTCGTCGATGAGGCGTTTGACCTCTTCGTCGATCTTCTGGGCCGTGGCTCCGCTATAGTTGCGGGAGCGTCCTGGGGCCATGATTGGCTGTTCACCGTCGCCGCCGTAGTCCACCATGCCCATCTTCTCACTCATGCCCCAGGCACAAACCATGCTGCGTGAGATGCTGGTCGCCTGACGGATGTCGCCCATGGCTCCATTAGTCACGTCTCCAAATTGAATCTCTTCGGCCACACGCCCGCCCATTGCCACGACGAGATCGTCCAGCAGCTCGCTCTTGCGATGGGTGAATTTGTCTTCCTCGGGCAGCCACATGGTTGACCCAAGAGAAGGGCCACGCGGGATGATGGTGACTTTGTGCAGTGGGTCTGTGTGCTCAAGAACCTCAATGAGAATGGCATGGCCGGCTTCATGATAGGCGGTGTTTTCTTTTTCCTTTTCACTTAGCGCAAGACTGCGGCGTTCACGGCCCCAGCGAACTTTGTCACGAGCCTCTTCGAGTTCTGCTGTGCCGATTGATTTGAGGTTTCGACGCGCGGCCAAGAGGGCTGCTTCGTTGATCACGTTGGCTAGTTCTGCTCCAGAGAAACCGGGTGTGCCGCGTGACACTTTGGATAGGTCGGCATTTTCACTGAGTTTCACCTTCTTCGCATGGACACGGAGGATTTCCTCGCGGCCTTTGACATCAGGCAGACTGACAGTGACCTGACGGTCAAAGCGGCCTGGACGCAGCAGCGCAGGATCAAGCACATCAGGGCGATTGGTAGCTGCGATGATGATAATGCCTTCCTGGGTATCAAAGCCGTCCATCTCGACGAGCAAGGCATTGAGCGTCTGCTCACGTTCATCATGACCTCCGCCCATACCGTGACCGCGGTGGCGACCCACGGCGTCGATTTCATCAATGAAGATGAGGCAGGGCGAGTTCTTCTTACCTTGCTCAAACATGTCACGCACGCGGCTGGCACCGACGCCTACAAACATTTCCACGAAATCAGAGCCACTAATGCTGAAGAAGGGCACGTCAGCCTCACCAGCGATGGCTTTGGCCAAAAGGGTTTTGCCAGTGCCAGGTGAACCGACCATGAGCACGCCTTTGGGGATCTTGCCGCCGAGGCGTTGGAACTTCTTTGGATCTCTGAGAAACTCGACGAGTTCGGAGACTTCTTCTTTGGCCTCTTCAACACCAGCCACGTCTTTAAAAGTCACTTTGTTGCGATCCTGGGAAAGCATCTTGGCCCGGCTTTTGCCGAAGCTCATCGCTCCACGACCCGCGGTCTTGATCTGCTGCCGAACGAGGAAGTAGAGCAAGAATAGCAGCAGCAGAATGGGCAGTAACGAAACGAGCATCGCGCCAATCTGTCCGTTGTCATACTGTGGGATCAGAACTAAGCCATGCTTGTTCATCAGAGCCTGGAGTTCTTCCTTTTGATACTGGATGCTGACAGGCACGCGGAACTTCAGTGAGTTCTTCTTCGGTGCAGCAGCAACAGTGCCTGGCGTGGTGGGCAGAGGTGCTGCTTCAATGATTGGCGCAGTGCCAAGTGTCTCGCTTGGCTTCGAATTCAAAACATAGCCTTCGATGATCTCTGCTGTCGTGGTGTCTTGCTGGATGAGTTTCAGATCCTCTGTCTTGTCGATCAAATCGTTTTCGACGTGCTGCTTGAACTCTTTGTAGGTGATGTCCAGAGCGCGTGTTGATTCCTGCCCCAGTTTGAGTCCTGAGCCGACGAGCAGTACGACGACGGCAAGAAGAAGAAAGCCTTTCCAGTTGAACTGAGGCTCTTGATTGCGTCGGTTCGGGCTTTCGTTGCGGGGGGTTGGGTCGTCGGACATGAGAGGTTAGGGGGAACTCGTTAAAATACGTTTGGTGAGCATACACTCCGCATATTCTTTTGCAAAATGCGTTTCTGCTGTGGATGAGACTTCGATCGACTCACTTCTTCAATCTCTGGCGCACGGCTTCAAAAAGGCAAACACCGGTCGCTACAGAGACGTTCAAGCACGGCACTTTTCCACCCATCGGTATTTGGACGAGGAAGTCACAATGCTCGCCCGTGAGGCGTCGCATTCC
This sequence comes from Prosthecobacter sp., assembly GCA_040081325.1. Classification (GTDB taxonomy): domain Bacteria; phylum Verrucomicrobiota; class Verrucomicrobiia; order Verrucomicrobiales; family Verrucomicrobiaceae; genus Prosthecobacter. The sequence continues at coordinate 4,431 of JBEBGU010000031.1, read as the reverse complement.
ATCGCCCTCACCACCCATGACGATGCCGATACCGCCCTTGAGATCGATGTCGTAAATCGACTGCTTCGCTTCATCCGCAGTGCCTACCAGCCAGACGCCCAAATCTTTGAGTTTATCCATCGCGCGCGCCAAGTTCGTGACACGCACGAGTGGCACATTTTCTGCACCGCCGCAGGAGACGCGCATGACGGTCTCGCTGATCGGTGCGGACTTGTCCTTGGGCATGATGACGCAGGTGCAGCCAGCGGCATCTGCGGTGCGTAGGCAGGCACCGAGATTGTGCGGGTCTTGGATGCAGTCGAGCACGAGAACGAGAGGCGACTCGACATCATCGAGCAGCATCGGCAGATCACCTTCTTCATAGGTCTGTGGTAAGTCAGAGTGCGAAGAACTGTGGCGATTTTGTCGGGCGATATGCGGCGGTTTAGGCATGGGCAGTGATGAGATGCGGACAGATGGCTTGGCAAGGAATGATTCAAATGTTCAGCCGACAAAGCGCTCGCGCAGATGCTTCAAGTGGTGGCGCGCGTCGGTTGGCTTGCCTGTCGCCCCTTCCATGATTTCGCCTGGCAATGCGGCCCCGCCATGCACGTGCACCTTTTCACGCAGCCACGTTAGGAGCGGCGCAAAATCTGCCCGTTCGATTGCCTTGGAGATGCTGCGCTGCTTACTGGCCGTGGCGTAAAGCTGGGCCGCATTGAGATTGCCCAGTGTGTAAGTGGCGAAGTAGCCGAGCCCGCCCATGCTCCAGTGGATGTCTTGAAGGCAGCCGCGTGCAGCATCGGGTGGCGTCATGCCGAAGAGATCTTTGAACTCAGCATTCCACGCTTCCGGCACGTCTTTCACCGCCAGATCACCACGCACCATGCGCCGCTCGATGGCGAAACGCAGGAGGATGTGCAGGTCGTAAGTCGCCTCGTCAGCCTCGACTCTGATGAATGAATATTCAGCCCGAGTGATGGCTGCGAGGAAATCCTCAAGACTGATCTTCCTCAGGTGTGGGAAAATCTCCGCAGCACGCGGTAACCATCTTTGCCAAAATGAGCGGGAGCGCCCCACATGATTTTCCCACAGTCGGCTTTGAGACTCGTGAATGCCGAGTGAGCAAGCTCGGCCTGAGGGCAGTCCAAAGTCAGCCTCTGGCAAGCCCTGCTCATAGAGTCCGTGACCGGCCTCATGCAGCACGCCGAAGAGTGATGACGTGAAATCTTTCTCGTCATAGCGCGTCGTCAGCCGCACATCACGGGGTCCGAGCGTCGTGCAGAAAGGGTGCGTGGTGGTATCGATGCGGCCCGCGTCAAAATCGAATCCAATGCTCGCCGCGATCTCAGCATTGAGCTGTTGTTGCTTCTGGATCGGGTAGTTGCCTCGCAGTAGATGAGGCTTGATGGACTTGCCGCGTTCTACAGCCGCGCGCGCGATTTGCGTGAGATCCGGCTTTAGCTTCGCAAAGAGTGCCGCCACTTCACGCGTTCGGGTGCCACGCTCATAGGTTTCCAGCAGCGCATCATAGGGTTCGTCTGCGTAGCCCCAGAGATCGGCCTTGCGTCGGGCGATGCCAAGGAGCTTCTCCAAATGCGGCGCAAAGAGGGAGAAATCCGACTTTTTCCGGGCCTCGACCCAAGCGTGCTTGGCGTGTGAGGCGGCCTCACTTTCTTCGATGACGAGCTTGCCGGGGATCTTGGCCGCACGTTTGAAATCGTGGGTCATTACCTTCAAGTTCGCTGCTGCTTTTGGATCACGCATTTTCATCGTATGCGCCTTATCCAGTAGCTTTTGCATCATGCGACCCGTGGCTATGGAGTGCGCTTTACCACTGAGCCAGGACATCTGATTGGCACGAAAAGCCAGTGCCTTGGCTGGCATGTAGGTTTCCTGATCCCATGAAAGAGTGGACTCGGTGGAACTCAGCAGGGAGACCTCACGCACGGTCGCGCAAAGCTGGTCATAAATGGTGGCAGACATCGTTGGCCATCATCCCTAGCCTGCGTCGTGGCGCAAGCCGCAGCTCAGACGTGTTTGTTGGACAGTCCGGCACGATTCTGGCGTAATATGTGTCGATTTCGGAAATCTTCTGCGCGTGTGCTTGACTTATTGCGCGCCAGTTGCTTGAAAAGAATCCTGCCAAAATAACATGCCTGCATTTCTGAGACAGCACGACAAGGGACTAGAGTACACTTTGGAGGACTACAACCTCCTCGGACGCAGTCCTGATGCCACCATTCGCCTGACGGATGCAGGCGTCTCACGCCAGCACGCGACGGTGCGGCGTGATGGTAATCTCTACTGGGTTTCCGACCTCGGCAGCGCCAATGGCAGCTTCGTTAATGACGTGGCCGTGACCACTGCCCGCGCTCTGCGCCATGGGGATCGCATCCAGCTCGGCACTTGCCTGTTCATTTTTGAAACTGATGAAGGTGAACAAATCGGCAGCACTGGCAGTAGCAGTAGTAACATGCTTCACACCGTCGCTCTTCCGATGAAGACGGTTAAGGCTACGCTGCTTGTCGGTGATTTGCGGAACTTCACCAGCATCTCAGCTCAGCTCAGCCCAGAGGAAGTGGCGGCCATGCTGCGTGAATGGTATGCGCAGTGCACCACTGTGCTCAAATCTCGCGGAGCCATCATCGACAAATTTATTGGTGACGGTGTCTTCGCCTACTGGCCAGGGGACAATCATGAGTCGCGTGTCAAAGCCACTGAGGCCGCCCGTTTGCTCAGCAATCCAGAAGCCGCAGACTCGCCAGTGCGCAAGATGATGCGCGAAGAGATGAATCTCGAAGTTCATTGCCACATCGGGCTAAACATCGGTGAAGTTGCTCTTGGGGCCATGGGCCGTGGTGTGAATACTGCTGTGGGTGAAGCCGTGAATGTCGCCTTCCGAATCGAAAGTCTCACCCGCAAACTACAGGTGCCGGTGCTGGCAGGATCGCCTTTCCTTCAAGGATGGCCGGAAGGTTTGCAGCTTTATCAAAATGCCGGCATCCATCCCGTCAAAGGTCAGCCTGAGCCGGTCGAGGTTTACTCGCTACTGGATTTCCCGACGGTGTCGATCTGATTGAGCAGACCGGCCATGTCTTCCCGCGTCATGCGGTAGAGCAGCCACTCGCTCATGCGTTTCGCGCCCATGCGCTGCTCATAGACCTGCTGCGCATTCACATTCCAGTCGAGCGCCGTCCATTCAACCCGGCCACAGCCACGCTCATGCGCCAGGCTGACAGCCTGCTTGAGCAACGACCCGCCCACGCCGCCTTTGCGACGCTCCGGCAGCACGAAAACATCTTCGATGTAAAGCGTCGGCAACGCCAGGAAGCTCGAATACGTCTCCACCAGGATCATGTAGCCGCACGGCTCCGCATCCTCGTTCACAAACGCCAGCCAGACCTCGATGCGCGGCTTCGCGCCTAACGCATCCTCCACGAGACGAGCCTGGGCTGCTTCATCCGGTGGCGTGAGCTTTTCAAACTCCGCCAACGCAACCACCAGCCGGCAAAACGCCGCCACATGTTCACGCGAAAGCGGCCGCAACTCGATTTGAAACTTCGCGCTCATGCCAATAATGCCGGATCGCCAAAAAGGGTGAAGTTCGCTGCCTCGGTAATACGCACCTTGAAGATCTCGCCGACATGGCGATCTCGATTGCCTTCAAAGACCACGATGCGGTTGGAGCCGGTGCGCCCAGTCAGTCGCGCTTCATTCGTTTTGCTCGATCCCTCGCAGAGGATTTCGACCTCTTTGCCGACAAGCGAGTCATACATCGGCAGCGCGATACTATTCACCAACGACAGCAAATCCTGATTTCGCTCCTCTTTGATGCGCTCCGGCACCTGTACGGCCTCTTCCATCTCCGCCGCAGGTGTGCCACGGCGTTTAGAGTATCGAAACACAAAGGCATTGTCGAAACGGATGTCTTCAAAGAGCTTCCGCGTCTCCAGGTAGTGTTCCTCCGTCTCGCCGGGGAATCCGACGATCACATCCGTCGTCACCGCGATGTCAGGACGCGCTGCACGAATGCGCTGCACAAGCTCGGTGAACTTCGCGGCGGTGTAGGGCCGATGCATGCACTTCAAAATGGCATCGCTACCGCTTTGTACCGGCAGATGCACATGCTCGGCCAGTTTCGGCAGGTAGGTGAAGGCCTCGATCAGATCCTTCTTGTAACCAATCGGGTGCGGACTGGTGAAACGAATGCGCTGGATGCCTGGAACCTCATGCACGGCTTCCAGAAGCTGCACAAACGGGCTTTTGCCATCCACGGCGGGAAACTCATGTCGGCCATAAAGGTTTACGATCTGTCCCAGCAGCGTCACTTCCTTCACCCCGCGATCCGCCAGCCGCCGTACCTCCTCCACGATGTCGGCGATGGGCCTACCGCGTTCCTCACCGCGTGTGTAAGGCACAATGCAGAAGGTACACTTCATGTTGCAGCCC
>JBEBGU010000492.1:0-4190 GCA_040081325.1 Prosthecobacter sp. | reverse complement strand
CGTGACCACTGGCCTTACTGCTACACCGCCGTCATCGGTGGTGCCGGCATCAAGCGCGGCTACATCCACGGCAAATCCGACAAGACCGGCTCCGCGCCCGCCGAGGACGCCGTGCATCCGATGGAACTCCTCGCCACCATCTACCACGCCGTTGGGATCGACCCAGAGACCATCGTTTACAATCACCTCAACCAACCCCGCGAGTTGGTGAAGGCCAAGCCGGTGACGAAGCTCTTCGCGTAGTCAGAAGGGCCAACGTTTATGAAATCAGGACAGGTCAAAAGCCTGTTCTTTTTTCATGTGCAGCACGGACAGGGCTGCACCCAATGCCCGGGCGAGATTTCCTTCAAGGTGAGATCCATGCCCACACTCCGCTCCCACGTCGGGTGCTTCATACGATGTCCGAAGGCACAGCCCGCGGGTGGGTTAATCGGAGATGGGACATCGCCTTGCAGCAGTTCACGTTTGCGCCGCTTCGCCGGATCAGGCACGGGGATCGCGTCTAGCAGGGCTTTCGTGTAGGCGTGGCGGGGGTTGTGATAAAGCTCTTCCGCTGGGGCCATCTCGACGATCTTGCCGAGATACATGACGGCGACGCGGTCGCTCATGTGCTTCACGACACTCAGTCCGTGGGCGATGAAGAGATAACTCAGGCCCATCTCGCGTTGGAGATCGAGCAGGAGATTCAGCACCTGGCTTTGCACGGAGACATCGAGGGCTGAGACTGGTTCGTCACAGACGATGAGCTTCGGTTTCAAAGCGATGGCCCGTGCGATGCCGATGCGCTGACGCTGACCGCCACTGAACTCGAAGGGGAAACGATCTGTCGCAGTTGCGGGCAGGCCGACTTTATCGAGCAGGTCGAGCACCCACTTCCGGCGCTCTTCCTTGGTGCCCATCTTTTGCACGATGAAGGGCTCCTCCAAAATGTCCCGCACCGTGTGACGAGGATTCAGAGACTCGGCTGGATCTTGGAAGATCATCTGCACATGACGACGCATGGGGCGCAGCGTGCGAATGCTCGAATGGGTGATGTCCTGCCCATCGAACTCGATCCTGCCACTCGTCGGCTTCAGCAGTCGCACGATGGCTTTCCCCAGCGTGGTCTTGCCACAGCCGGACTCTCCCACGAGGCCCAGTGTTTCACCCTCTCCTAGCGTGAAGCTCACACCATCGACCGCTTTGCACGAGGCCACAGAGCGCCTGAGCACACCGCCACGAACGGGGAAGTGCTGCTGGAGGTTTTGGACAGTGAGTAGGCTCATGCGACGCAGATGGGGCAGTGCTCGACGAAGTGGTTAGGTGCGATCTCGACGAAGGGCGGACGGGTGGTCAGATGCGCCTGGCTGTGTTCGCGCCCCGAGCGCTCGGCGAAGCGGCAGCCGGGCTTGAAGTCGGCAATGCCGGGGACATTGCCAGGGATGGCTTTTAATAGCGTCTTGGGCTTGCTGTCGAGACGCGGGATGCTTTCCAGCAGTCCCTGGGTGTAGGCGTGGCGGGGGTTGGCGAAGAGATCGAAGACGCTGGCGCGCTCGACGATTCGTCCGGCATACATGACGGCGACTTCATCACACACTTCGGCGATGACGCCGAGATCATGAGTGATGAGGATGACGCTCATGCCGAGGTCGCCTTGCAGGTCTTTGATCAGCTCCAGAATCTGCGCCTGCACGGTGACATCGAGCGCTGTGGTCGGCTCGTCGGCGATGAGGAGCTTCGGCGTATTGATCAGCGCCATGGCGATCATGACGCGCTGTCTCATGCCGCCGCTGAGCTGGTGGGGATACTCGTTGATGCGTTGCTCGGGCGCGGGAATACGCACCTTCTTCATCATCTCGAGACAGCGTGCGCGAACTTGGTCCGGGCTGGCTTGCTCATGCAACAGGATGGCCTCAGCGAGCTGCTTTCCGACAGTCTGCACGGGATTGAGCGCCGTCATCGGCTCCTGGAAGATCATGGAGATGTCATTGCCGCGGAGCTTGCGCATCTCCTCATGTGGCAGAGTCACGAGGTCCCTGCCTTCAAACAGGATGCTGCCGCCGAGGATCTTGCCGTGTGGCTGGGGCAGCAGGCGGGTGATGGAGAAGGCGGTCACGCTTTTGCCGCAGCCTGATTCACCGACAATGCCAAGTGTCTTGCCGCGTGGCACATCGAAGGACACGCCGTCCACAGCGGTCATGCGGCCTGCGTCGGTGTCGAACGCGGTCACCAGATCGTTGACTTGGAGAATGGGGGGCGTGGTGCTCATCATTTCTGGCGGTATTGATCAAACACCCGTGACACTTCACCGAAGCTCTTACCATCGCGGATGGCGTCCATGGTCTCGGATTTGATGTCCTCATCAATCCACCATGCAAAAGAGTCCAGGCCCTCGCGTGTCTGCTTCAGGTTGCCGTCCTTCGGCCAGCGCAGCCAGCGCCAGTGGAAGTAGCGGTAGAGCGGCGTCTCCCAGGTCGTGATCTGGCAGCGGCTGTTGTGGGCGATCTCCTCGATCAGCCAGCACAGGCGCTGCATCTCATCTTCGTTGGGAGCCCTGCGCTGCTGCTCGATCAGCTTGTCCAGCTCCGGGTTGTCCGTCATCGTGAAGTTGGACGTGTTGGGCTTCTTCACCTTCTTGCCGTCTTTCATCTCATAGGCGTTGCTGGAGTGGAAGAACTGCCACATCTCCGGGTAGGGCGGCGTGGCCCCGAAGCCAGCCATGATGATCTCATGCTCCTTTTCCTCGGCCTTCTTGAAGAGCTGGGTGAAGTCAATGGACTCGATCTTCAGGTCCAGCCCGGCCTTCAGGGCACCTTCCTTCCAGATCAGGGCCGCCTGGGTGTAGGCTGGATAAGTGCCGATGGTGAGCGTGAAGGACAGCGGCTTGCCCTCCGCATTGACGAGGATGCCGGCGGAGTTGCGTTTGGTGAAACCAGCCTTGGCAAAGTGCTCCTGCGCCTTCGCGGGGTCATAGGGAAGAGCACGCAGGTTGGGGTTCGTGAAGCGGCCAAAGCCCGACCAACTGTTCTGCATCCGCACCGGGTCGCCACGCAGCACCACAGCGATGACCTTCTCCACATCCATGGCGTAGTGCACGCCGGTTCGGACGTCCAGGTTGTCGAGGAAGGGCTTGCTCTGGTTGATGTAGAGGCAGCGTGGGATCTGCGGGAAGCTGTTGTAGAAGGTGTAGCGCTCGACATAGCCGTTCAGCAGTTCGGGAATGTCCCCTTTATCATACCAATAGTTTGGCGGAAGCATCTGGGCGGCTGAGGAGAAGATGTCGATCTTGCCCTGGCGGAACAACTCAAAAGCCGTGTCCAGGTTGGGCACCATCTTGTGTACGAAGCGGTCCACATTGTAGCGATAGCGGTAGTACTTCTTGTCCTTGGCCCACCAGTTCTTCACCCGTGTCAGCGTGATGCTGCGGCCATATTTGATGTCCTCCGGCAGGATGTCATAGGCACCTGTCGTCGGCATCTTGCGCCACTGATAGCGGGCGGGGAAGTCATCGCCAAACTCACGGAAAAAGTGGCGCGGCATGGGGCCGCCGAGACCGTCCTGGGGAGCGCCGGTGAGGAGCACCGGATCTGGCGCCGTTTCCACCAGAGTGAGAGACATGGTGTGGTCGTCGTACTTGGCGATCGATGCATAGTGCTCCCTCGAATAGGCGTAGGAGTAGGGGTCCTTCGTGTGCTTCGAACGCGCGATATACAGCGTCATGAAGAAGTCCTCGACCGCGACCTTCACGCCATCGGAATAGGTCGCAGACGGATCCAGTTTGAAATAGACCGTCTTGCGGTCCTCCCCCACAGCCCAGGCTTCCGCGATGCATGGAATCCACTTGCCCACGTTGCGGTGAAGCTGGACGAGCGACATCTCAATGTTGTCCCAGTGCTCGCTGCGGAAGGTGTGTCCGCCATCCGGCCCGATGAAGCGCAGCGTGGGTGGAAAGTTCGGCATGTCGTAGTTGAAGGTGCCGCCCTTCTTCGCCGCCGGATCGCCGAGCTCGGGATAATCAGCACCTTTTTCCCACTGTAGGTTAGGTGGCAGGTCGGCGAGAGTTTTGAATTGATAAATGGCAGGGTTCGCCTTCCACTCGGCCTCGACTTCCGCCGTATTGTCGTAGGGCGGGAAGCGTTCGTCAGCATCGTCTGAGCAGGAGGAGCCGAGCACCACGAGCAAGGCGCAGAGTGACCATGCCCATGGAGCGA
>JBEBGU010000491.1:0-4196 GCA_040081325.1 Prosthecobacter sp. | reverse complement strand
CCGGCTTCCTTCGCGATGGGTGTGACCTTTGGACTGCTACACATCGTGTATGCCATCGCCGTGTTTGTGAGCAAGAAACCGGAGGTCGTCACGGCGGAATGATCGACTTCGACCAGCTCGACAAGACGATCCACGAGAAGGCGCGTCTCTCGATCATGACGCTGCTGGCCGGGCGTGGTGAGTGGGCATTTCAGGATCTGAAGGCTGAGCTCGGCATGAGCGATGGCAATCTGATCAGCCACCTGCGCATCCTGAGCGCGGCTGGATTTGTGATTGAAGATCGTGATGACTCCGGCACGCGTCCGCGCACGACTTACAAGCTCACGCCTGCTGGCCGCAAGGCCTTCAAGAGCTATGTGGACATCCTTGAGAGCATTGTGAAATCCATGAAGCCATAAACTCAAATCTGTTTTGTTGCCCAATCACTTTGTAATACAAAGCCAAACCACACCACAACAACCAAGAAAACCGCCTGAAGGCGGAACTACAAACGATGAACCTCCATCTCGCTCAACATCACGGCATGTGCTTCGGCGTCCGCGACGCCCTCCGTGCCACTCATGCGGCCGCCATGCGCGAGCCTGTGACTATGCTCGGTCAACTCGTCCACAATCCGGTGGTGGATGCGCATCTGAAGACGCTGGGAGTGCGCGCAGGAAATCTTGAACAGATGGACTCGGCGAACACAAGTCGTGTGATTATCACAGCACATGGGTCCTCGGACAATCATCGTGAAGCTTGGCGTGCGGCTGGGCACGAGATCACGGACACGACCTGCCCTTTGGTGCGGAAGGCTCACATGGCGCTCTCGACGCTGGTGCAGGAGGGCTATCATCCGGTCGTCATCGGGCAAAGACAGCATGTGGAGGTGCGCGGACTGATCGGTGATTTTCCACAGGCCAGTGTGCTGCTGAGTGCGGATGAGATCAGTTTACTGCCGAGTCATGCGCGGCTTGGCATCATCTCACAAACCACGCAGCCACTCGATCTCGTGCTGAGTTTGGTCGAGGCGATCAAGCGGCATCACGCCACCTCTGAAGTGCGCTTTGTGGACACCGTTTGTCATCCAACGAAGCAGCGCCAGACAGCACTGGAAGAGTTGTGTCGCGCCTGCCAGGTCGTGATCGTCATCGGTGGTCGGAACAGCAACAACACGCGGCAGCTCACGGACAAAGCACAGCAGCTCGGAGCACGCGCCCATCAGATCGAAACGGCTGAGGAGCTAAATCCATCCTGGTTTGCTGATGTGACCGATGTCGGCGTCACCGCTGGCACTTCAACTCTCGATGAAACGGTCCGCACTGTGATGGATCGGCTGCGGGAAATGACGAATGACGAAACTGAGAACTGAGAACTGAGAACAACAAACATGAATACCCAAGCCTGGATACATCACTTTGAAATCAACACGCGCCTCAATGACAATCTAGAATTGCCAGACGTGACATGCGCACTGCCAGAAGATCTGCGCCGACCCTTGGCGGCATCGCTCGCCACCTTTCAGCTCGGCGAATCGGGGACGGGTTCACGACTCCGACGCTACGCGCGAGAGGTCGCGCCCTTGGAGAATTTTCGCGGCTACCAGCGGGCGATTGATCTCTTCATCGCAGAAGAGCAGAGCCACTCGCAACTGCTGGCGCGGGTGGTGAAGCATTTGAATGGCACACTGCTGACCAAGCAGTGGACGAACTCGGTTTTTCGTCGGCTGCGCTTCCTGGTGAATCTTGAATTTGCCGTTCAAGTGCTGCTGACGGCGGAGCTGATCGCTGAGGTTTATTACGGCACGCTTTATCTGCGGGTGGACGATCCTGTTGTGCATCGCATGTCACAAAAAGTATTGCGTGACGAGATGAAGCATTTAGCCTTTCAGCGTGAGTTTTTAAGCGAGCGCGTCGCGACCTTTTCACCCATCGGTCGTTGGCTGTGGCGCTGCCAGTTTCAGGCCATTCATGCCATCACCACTGTCGTCGTGGCCTGGGATCACCAAGAGGCTTTGCGTGCCATTGGGGTTAAGCCGGCGGACTTCCGCCAGCGTTGTTTGCAGAGTTGGGCACGCTTTCAATCAAGGCTAGAGCGCGCTGTTACAAGCTGCCCCATGAGCCTACCGGAAGGGTGCCAGGATCAGGCTGGATTGCGGGTCAAATAGAGCATGCGGCAGCGAATGCCCTCGCCCGCGCGGTTGACTCACTCTGGGCACGGGCCATGCTAACGCCCCCTCCGTATCACCTATGATCGTCTCCCGCGCCTCCGGCTTCCTGCTTCTCTCTCTGCTCTCCGCCTTCAGTCTTGCCAGCCACGCGGCGGGGATGACAACGATGGATGTGATGGATTTTGGCTCGCTGGAAAAGTTGGCCGCTGAGATGGCGCTCAAGCCTTATGTGGCACCGACTCAGCAGCTTGATCCTTTCTTTGAGGGACTCAAATATGACGGGCATCGCAAGATCCGCTTCCTCCGTGATAAGGCGCTCTTTGCTGATCTTGGAGATGTCTATCGCGTGGAGTTTTTCCATCCGGGTTGGATGTTTAAAAAGCCGGTCGTGTTTCACAATATCCAGGGCATCGAAACCAAAGGCGTGCCCTTTAGCCAGAGCTTCTTCGACTACGATGATCTGAAGGTGCCTGAGAAAGTCATCAGCCCCGCCGGCTATGCCGGTTTCCGAGTGCTGGCCCCGGACTCTTTGTTGAAGAAGCCCTTTGAATTCATGGTCTTCATGGGGGCCAGCTACTACCGCGCTGTCACCACTGAACTTGGTTACGGCATCAGCGCGCGTGGCGTGGCCGTGAACACCATCGGCGGTAAGCCAGAGGAGTTTCCTGACTTCACGCACTTCTGGTTTCAGCAGCCAAAACCAGGTGATCAATACTTCCGCGTTTATGCTTTGCTCAATGGTCCCAGCATCACGGGTGCGTATCAGTTTGATGTGAAACCGGGTAAGACCACCGAGACGCTGGTGAAGGTCACGCTGCATCTGCGCAAGCCCGTTGAGATGCTCGGCATCGCCCCATTTTCCAGCATGTTTTGGTTTGGTGAGAACAGCAATCCGAAGCCCTATGACTTCCGCCCCGAGGTGCATGACAGTGACGGATTGCAGATCGAGGTCGATGGCGGCCCGTCCATCTGGCGTCCGCTTGATGTGGGGCGCGATCTGCGTCTGAGCTTGTTTGAAATGGACAAACTCAAGGGCTTCGGCCTCGCCGAGCGTGACCGTGATTTCAAGAACTTCCAGGACCTAGAGGCCGTCTATCATCGCCGTCCCGCCGTGTGGGTGGAGCCGACCAAGGGCTTTGGCAAAGGCGCAGTCGCACTCGTCGAGCTGTCCTCGGGTGAAGAGACTTGGGATAACATCGTCGCCATGTGGAAGCCAGCCGTGCTGCCTGCCACACCCCAGGAGCCGCTGAGCTTTGAGTATCGGCTCGCCTGGCTTGAGGAGCAGCTTCCTGGCCTGCTTTGCAAAGTCACCTCCACTCGCCGTGGTTTTGTGATGGACAGTGACGACCACCTCTATGTCGTCGATTTCACCAAAGGCGGCCTCAAGCTCGACAAGCCACGCGACTGGGTGCCCGACATTGATGTCATCCTCAGCAATGGCGAAGCCAAAGTCTTGGACAAGCGCGTCATGTTCAATCCCGAGACCGGCGGCTGGCGTGCCTTCTTCAAGCTCGACATCCCTGCGACGACGAACCTCCTGGAAATAACCAGCGAACTCAAGGATGCCGAGAAAGTCATCTCCGAGCGCTGGATGTATCAGTGGCGGCGCTAACCAATGATGTGATGATTTAATCTCATGTCCTGGGACTACGACGACGCCAAGGAGCGCAAAGACAAGCTGGAGCGCACCATCGCGAAGCGGCAGAAACGCGGCGAGCGCTTTGAAGTGCTGGCTGCGCCTGCGGGTCAGAAGAAACTCAGCACCACTTTTTGGGGTCAGTCCTGGTGTCGGAATCTGGAGTCCTATCAGCAGTATGAGTCACGCCTGCCGCGTGGCCGCAGCTATCTACGGCAGGGAAAGGTGTACAATCTGGAAATCGAATCCGGCAAGCTCAGTGCCGTGGTCGCCGGATCTGAGCTGTATGAAACCAGCATTCACATCCAACCACTACCGCCCAAGCGCTGGCAGGAGATCGTCGCGGAAGGCTCCGGCCAGGTCGGGTCCATGCTTGACCTGCTCGCTGGCAAGTTGGGTGATGGCTTGATG
>JBEBGU010000490.1:0-4201 GCA_040081325.1 Prosthecobacter sp. | reverse complement strand
CGGACAGGTCTATTGCCTGCGCGCAAAGGATGGCGCGCTCGTCTGGCGCTTTCAGGCGGCACCGGTGATGCTCAGCCATGGCGCTTGGGAAATGATGGAGAGCGTGTGGCCTGTGCACGGCAGCGTGTTGGTCGAAAACGGCCTCGTGAGCTGCATCGCCGGTCATTCCTGCTTCCTCGACGGCGGCCTGTGGTTCTACCGACTCGATGCGAAGACGGGCGAGATGCGCGTGAAGCAAAATTACGACGACAAAGACCCCGACACCGGCGGCGACCTCAATGACCGCCACAAGACACTGCAAATGCCCGTCGCTCTCAACGACATCCTCAGCAGCGACGGCAAATGGACCTACCTCCGCACGCAAAAAATCATCGAAGACGGCAAACGCGTCGAAGTCGGCCCGGTGAGCGGCGATTTCGACAAACAAGGCGGCGCCCACAAAGGCGAAGGCGCTCACCTTTTCGCTCCGATGGGCTTCCTCGATGACTCGAACTTCCACCGCAGCTACTGGGTCTATGGCAAAAGCTTCGCCGGTGGTCATGCAGGCTATTATCAGGCTGGCAAATACGCCCCCGCAGGCCGCATCCTCGTCCACGACGACAAGAACGTGTATTCCTACGGTCGCGAGGCTCAATACTACAAGTGGACCACCACGATGGAGTACACACTCTTCTCCTCACCGAAGACACCGCCAGAAGAGTCCTTTACCACCGAAGGAGCCACGACCGCGCGCAAAGGCAACAGCCTCACCCTCGGCCCCGATGGTCAGCCTCTCGCCGTGCAGCCGCCGAAACTCGAAAAGGAAGGCAAAGCCGCGAAAAAGAACGCCAAGGCCGAGGGTAAAGGCAAAGGAAAGGGCAAAGGCAATGCCGCACCTGCGGTCGCCAATGCACCGATCCCCGGCTCCGTGCTCTTCCCCGACCATGAAGCGCTCGATCCCACCGAGACCGCCATTTCCGTCGAAGCCTGGGTTTTGCCCGATACCGCCAACGGCACCGTTTTCCACCACGGCGGACCGCAACAGGGAATCGCCCTCGACATTCGCGAAAAGAAGCCGCAGCTCCACATCCGCAGCGCCAGTAAACTCGTCACCATCGTCTCCGCCGAGGCCCTCACCGAAGGCTGGCACCACCTCGTCGGCACACTCGCCGCAGACAAAAAGCTCAGCCTCTATCTCGACGGCAAACTCGTCGCCGAAGGCAGCAGCGACCTCATCGCAGGCAAACCCGCCCGCCCCATGTATCTCGGCAATGGCGAAGGAGCCGCCGAAGGCAGCGCCGGAGGTTTCAGCGGCCTGCTCGACCAGTTCGCCCTCTATCACAAAGCCCTCACGCCCGGTGAAGTGCAGCAGCGTTTTGAAGCCCCCGACTCCAAACCCGCCGACGCCGTGCTCATCTGCAATTTCGACAACGGCGACAGCCGCGACAGCTCTGCGAACACCGCCCACGGCATCGGTGCAGGCGTCGAAACCGGCAAAGGCAAAGTCGGAGCCGCCCTTTGGTTCAAACCCGCCGGTGGCGGCAAGGGTGGCAAAGGTGGCGCAGGCAGCTTCGTGAAGCACACCTGGGATCGCTTCGTCCCCATCGTCGCCCGCAGCATGGCCTTGGCTGGCAAAACCGTCCTCGTCAGCGGTGCTCCTGATACCATCGACGAAGAATACGCCTTCGAACGCCTCGCCGCCAAAGACCCCGCCATCCTCCAAGAGCTCAACGAACAAAACGAGGCCCTCGAAGGCCGCCGCGGCGCCAAAATGTGGGCCGTGAACACCGAAACCGGCGAACAATCCACCGGCCTCGAACTGACAAGTCCGCCCGTCTGGGACGGCATCACCGTGGCCCAGGGCCGCGTGTACGTCAGCACGATGGACGGACGCGTGCAGTGCTTTGGGAAGTGAGGTATCTTGAAAATAGACGGCTCCTAGAGCAGAGCATGCTCGGCATCGTAGCTGCGGAAGATTTTAGTTAGCACGGAGCTTTGCAATCCTCTCCATATGACTCTCCGCTCCGCCACCACGTTGATCATGAGTGCCTTTGTTGGCTACAGATGTGGGCTTGATGTTGCGGATAGTGAAGGCGATTTCACAAAGTTGGTCGCACTTGGTGCGATTTTTGTCGGCCCATTTATTGGGGTTGGCTGGCTGTGTTGGGCTTCCTGGCAGCCATCGATACGCAAAATTTTGCGTGGCCTGACCAAGTTACTTTGCCTCATGACTCTTGTGTTTTTCAGTGCCTTTTACCTCGCATCTTCGTTCATTGCACCCTCACACATTCGGTTTCGCTTTGGTTACGGGGCATCGGGCACATGGCACGAGGTTCAGTTTCACCATTTGGAGAACGGCCAGTGGATCGAAGGGCCATGGGTGGGGGCTTGGCCGATGCAAGTACGCTTTCCAGACCTAAATCAAGACGGTCATGCAGACATTGAAGTCACAGGGAGAGGACGTGTAGCCTTTCTTTATCAGCCTGAACATGTGGGTACAAAATACTGGCATCTACAGGAGAAGGAAGGCCATTATGGTGTCAGTTATCCTCCCGCAGGACTCATCTATCCGTAAGTCCCACCAATTGCTCATCGAAACACTCTGGGAAGAAGAAACCATCGAACGCCCCCGCCATCCTCCAAGAACTCAACGAACAAAACGAAGCCCTCGAAGGCCGCCGCGGCTCCAAAATGTGGGCCGTGAACACCGAAACCGGCGAGCGGGCTTGCAGTGCTTTGGGAAGTGTATCTCTTTTCAACATGCGCTGGCCTCGATCCATCCTTCTCTTGCTGACATGTCTGCTCCTCCTGGAGGCTTGCCAGAACCAGCCCAAGGCAAAGGAGAGAAATCTTCAAAGCCAGGCGCTGGTGAAACGTGACGGCAAATACGCCTGGAGAGTGCAGGTCACCGTGCGTGAGCCAGGCAAAGACTACGAACGCACCGCTTGGTTCACCATACCCCATGCAGGCATGACGCCTGTCCCGTTGGATGACTGCACGAAGGTTTCTGCCCGAGCTTCTTATGCCAATGGCGAAAGCTGGACTCAACCTGGTGGACCCAAATGGCTCGGCTATGTGTCCTACGATCCTGACCAAAGTCCGCACTATCTGGAACTGCGCTGCATTGAACGCAGTGACTGCGCCTGCCGACATTTTGAGCACTCCAACTTTTCTGGAATTCATCCAGTCAAGAAACTCGGACTTTGGAAAAGGCCTCCCGCAGATTGATCAAATAGGCTCCCCGTTCTACAAAAGGAGAAAACATGATTGTGCGAGCCATCATCGGACTGTGCCTAGCACATGTCATCCATGGGCAGGATCTGACGCAGATCCTGTCTCCAGACTTGGCCGATGGCTTTGATTTCCCGGTCGGTGAAGCAGATGTCAAAGGTTGGCGAGGCACAAACGTCGTGGTCGATGCACTGAATCTTGAGTCAGTGGAAAGCAGCACCTTCAAACCTCATCAATCGGTTCATGCGATGGCCGCAGGTCACGTGATCGAGGTGAAAAGCGGTGAGGTTTGGCTGGAGCACCGTTTCCTCGACAACGGCCAGCCACAGTGTGTCTGGATAGGCTACGCAGGCATTCGGGAATGCAGCCTCAAGCCCGGTGATGTGGTGAAGCGGAGGCAACGCATCGCTCAGGTCGCGCATGGAGAGAATGGGGACACCGCCAAGGTCACGCTGACTTTGCGCCACCTGCTTTTTGCCGATGCAGCGACCTGGCTGCAGAGTGTATCATCCTTTATCCGCAGTCATCGCCAACTGCTCGTGCCAGCGAAACAGGAGCGCATAATCATCGCGGTAAAGCATGCCTATCAACTGCATGTGTGTGAGCTGGGGAAGGTCACACTGACACTGCCGATCGCGCTCGGGCAGAATGGCAGACAACGAAAAACAACCGATGGTGACAACCGCACGCCGGTGGGTGACTACAGCATCACTCAGAAAGCGCGAGGTCCGTTTGATGGCGATTACGGAGCCTATCTCGGTGCCGCCTGGCTGCGATTAAATTACCCAAATTCCTACGATGCCCGCGCCGCTTTGCAGCAAGGGCGCATCACCACCAAGGAGCACGATGCCATCGTTTCAGCAGCCAAGCGCGGCAGCCTTTCACCCACAGGAACTCCGCTCGGCGGCGGCATCGGCATCCACGGCTGGATCAGCGACTGGCCTGACGGCGAGAACCATCTTACCTGGGGCTGTCTGAGTCTTCGAAAAGC
>JBEBGU010000489.1:0-4205 GCA_040081325.1 Prosthecobacter sp. | reverse complement strand
GAATCGCGCACATTGTTGCATAAATTTTGATTGAAACGACCTCGCCCAAGCAACTAGAGTTACAGCAATTCAAAAAAACTGGTCCTTCTTGTTTGGTCACATGCTAGCAGGCTCGTTTCTTGCTTAGTTTGTAGCTGACTTTTAATAATATCAAAATCAGGAACGACTCTTGCGAATTCTCTCACTATCTATAAAATACTCCAGTAACTACAATATTTCTGATGAAGGTTAACAACACAATTGTCTTATCGATCGGCCAAGCGGGGAATCAAATCGCTGCCTCCTTTTGGAAAACCATCTGTTTGGAGCACGGAATCGATCCTCTATCAGGTCAGACTGCCCAAGGAACAGCCCCGCGTGGTAACTGGAGTTCATTCTTTTCCAAGCTCGGCGAGTCCGGCACCAGCTTTGTGCCGCGTGCCGTCATGGTGGATCTGGAGCCAAGCGTGATCGACAACGTCAAAGCTACCTCAGGTTCTCTATTCAATCCCGCCAACCTCATCTCACGCACGGAAGGTGCGGGTGGTAACTTCGCTGTAGGTTACATGGGGGCAGGTCGTGAAGTTCTGCCAGAAGTCATGGGCCGCCTGGACTTTGAAATCGACAAGTGCGACAACGTGGGTGGCATCCTCGTCCTGCATTCCACAGGTGGTGGCTCCGGCTCCGGTCTTGGCGCGCTGCTGATCGAGTCGATCAAAGAAAAATACCCCGAGTATCCAGTTCTTAGCTGTGCGGTTCTACCTTCACCGCAGGTCTCCTCAGTGGTCACAGAGCCTTACAACACGGTCTTCGTGCTCAACACGCTACGCCGCTCGGCAGATGCCTGTTTGATCTTTGATAATGAAGCCCTCTTTGAGCTAGCTCACCGCAAGTGGAACATCGAGAGCCCGACCGTGGATGACCTGAATCTACTGATCACCGAGGCTCTGGCAGGCCTCACAGCCTCCATGCGTTTCAGTGGTTTCCTCACCGTCGAAATCAGTCTTCGCGAGCTTCTGACAAATCTCGTACCACAGCCTTCACTGCACTTCCTCATGTGCGCCTTTGCGCCGCTGACGCCGCCAGATCGTAGCAAGTTCGAGGAAATGGGCGTCGAGGACATGATCAAATCACTCTTCGATAACGGTTCCGTCTTCGCCGCCTGTTCACCGATGGAAGGGCGCTTCCTCAGCACCGCCGTTCTTTACCGTGGAATCATGGAGGACAAGCCCCTCGCTGACGCCGCTCTGGCTTCCATGCGTGAGAAACTCCCACTGACCTACTGGATTCCCACGGCCTTCAAAATCGGCTACGTCGAGCAGCCAGGCATCTCCCACCGCAAGAGCATGGTGCTACTCGCTAACAACACCGAGATCGCCCGCGTGCTGGACCGGATTTGTCACAACTTCGACAAACTCTGGCAGCGCAAAGCCTTCGCCAATTGGTATCTCAACGAGGGCATGTCCGAAGAGCAAATCAACAGCCTCCGTGCCTCCGCCCAGGAACTCATCCAAAGCTACCAAGTGGCCGAAGAAAGCGGCGCTAAAGCCAAGAGCCAAGACGCTGGCACAGCCCATCACGTCGCTGCTTCACCTGCGGCAGATTCAGCCAAATCATCCATGAGTCTGCGTGACCTCGTCGATCGTCGCTGAACCCAGCGAGCCACTGCCTTTTCAAACATCTGATTTAAGTTAACATCCTGGAGGAACCACTGTGAGAGAGATTCTAAGTATTCACGTCGGCCAATGCGGCAACCAAATCGCGGACCGCTTCTGGCGACTCATTTTACGCGAGCACGGCTTAACCGAACAGGGCACGCCCAAAGACGGCGCTAACGTCGCGGCAAACTCGAACATGGAAGTTTTCTTCCACAAAATTCGTGACGGCAAATACGTCCCGCGTGCAGTGCTCGTGGATCTTGAGCCAGGCGTCATCGCCAGGATCGAGGGTGGCGACATGTCGCAGCTCTTTGATGAAAGCTGCATCGTCCGCAAAATCCCAGGTGCTGCGAACAACTGGGCACGCGGTTACAATGTCGAAGGCGAACGCGTCATCGATCAGATCATGAACGTGATCGACAGCGCCGTGGAGAAAACGAAAGGCCTACAGGGCTTTCTCATGACCCACTCCATCGGCGGCGGTTCCGGCTCCGGCCTCGGCTCGCTGATTCTGGAGCGCCTCCGTCAGGCCTACCCGAAGAAGCGCATCTTCACCTTCTCCGTCGCACCTTCCCCAGTCATCTCTGACTCGGCTGTGGAGCCGTACAATGCCGTGCTCACACTCCAGCGCATTCTCGACAATGCCGACGGTGCCGTGCTGCTCGACAACGAAGCGCTTTTCCGCATCGCCAAAGCCAAGTTGAATCGCAGCCCAAACTACATGGACCTCAACCACATCATCGCGCTCATCATGAGTTCGGTGACCGCGTCCCTGCGCTTCCCTGGAAAGCTGAACACCGATCTCAGTGAGTTCGTCACGAATCTCGTGCCATTCCCTGGCAACCACTTCTTCACTGCCAGCTTCGCGCCCATGCGCGGACCCGGCCAGGAAGGTCAGGTGCGGATCAACTTCCCCGACCTCGCGCGTGAGACCTTCTCGCAGGATAACTTCACGGCTGCCATCGACTGGGACAATGGCGTCTATCTCGCCGCCAGCGCCCTCTTCCGTGGTGATGTGAAGCAAAAAGATGTCGATGAAAACATGGCCTCAATCCGCAAGACGCTGAACTTCGCCAGCTACATGCCGCAGTCCGGTGGTCTGAAGATTGGTGCCGCAGATACAGCGCCAGATGGGTTCGCCTCAAGCGGCCTCGCCCTCGTCAATCACACCGGCATTGCCGCTGTGTTCGAGCGCCTCATCTCGCAGTTCGACATCATGTTTGATAACCACGCCTACACCCACTGGTATGAAGCCGCTGGCGTCTCGCGTGACATGATGGCCACGGCTCGCAATACCATCGCCAATCTCGCTAAATCCTACCGCGACGCCAGTTAGGCCCTCGCCCCTTCCCTTCTCACCGTGGACGCCAACCTGGAGCGCCAACTCTCCTCCGCCTCTCGCAGCGTCGAAGAGGCGCGGCGCATGGCGTACCATGACACCACGCGCGTCGGCGCACTCGTCGAGCAGATCAGCGTCCTTGCTGATCTCCGGCAGAAAGAAGGTGACTTTCGCAAAGCCGAGTCCCTCTACCGCGAGGCGCTCTTTCGTGCGCAGGAGCTGAAGAAAGCCGACCCCGATCTCCTCTGCGGCATCCACTCGCTTCTAGCGCATCTCTATGATCGCTGGGGTAACATGGACAAAGCCGCCGAGTTTTACAGCAAGGCCCTCAAAATCGCCGAAGACGCCCATCTGGAAAACAATGACAAGGTCGCCACGATCAAGAACAACTTGGCCATGATCTTCAAGCAACTGCGCGACTACAAAAAAGCCGAGCAGTATTACGAAGAGGCGCTGGAGACCTTCAAGATCAGCGACGGCGAGCAGAGCGCCCGAGTCGCCAGTGTGCTAAACAATCTCGGCGTTCTCTTCTACACGAACATGGACGTGGACCGCGCCCAGCAGATGCACGAGCGCGCACTCACCATTCGCCAGAGCCTAACGAATGATCAAATGGACCCAGGTGATCTCTCCCAGACCTACATCAATCTAGGCGCCGTGTACAAAGCCTCCGGTGACTTTCAGAAAGCAGAAGCCTGCGTCGAGCGAGCTAAAAAGATCCGCGCCGGCATCAACGGCTACCAACCGAATCCGCGCCGCGCCGCCGCACTCATCATCGACAAAACCCTGTAGCCGCGCTCGCCAGAGCGTGGTTGGCCGCGCCAGACCAAGAATCCCATGGACCCCGAGTTCGCCGCCCTCAAAGCCCTGCTTAAACGCCGCATTGATCTGATTGCCGATCATGCCTTTCGTGATCTCGACGCGCCCGGTCATCTGGCCGCATTGCAGCAAATTTCAGAACTCATCAGCAAAGAGCACCTGCGTCTCCGTCCGCAGCTACCAGGCCGATTAGCTCACTTCTTGCAGCAGGCCAGTTACTCCAAAGCGCTGGAGTATCTGGCTGAACCCTCAGAGTCCATCCCGTAGCGGATGGCGTGAGCCTTCCTGCTTGGCATCAACAGCGCCACCACCGTATCCGTCATTCCCGGCACCGTGAGCTGAGGGTTGACGTTGGTGGTTGAGCTAGGCGGTCACCAGGGCTGACTCGGTTTTGGCTGGCTTCCGGGCGG
>JBEBGU010000488.1:0-4207 GCA_040081325.1 Prosthecobacter sp. | reverse complement strand
GTCTCCACGTAAGATCAGGCTGGACAGCAGACTCCTTGAGGTAATCCATCGCGACAGGTTTCCAAAACTTGCCTTTCACGGATTCGACAAACTGGATCATCGGCTGAACGCCTTTACGGAGGTAATAAAGGTCGGGATGATTAGCGCGATTGAGTTTCCCCAACTGCGTATTTCCCTGCCATAGGCTCCAGCCCGGCTGAGCAAGTTCTCTGAGAAACTGAACTTCATACATGGCGGAGTTAATGCCTGCCTGAGGGTTCTCTGCGGGGATACGCCTGAAGTCTGTGCCAGGAATCAGAGGGCCGATGTCACTTTGCCTGCCAGTCTCCAGGTACTTACCTCCCAAACTATCCCAAGAGCGCACCAGACTATCGATATGACTCGTACTGATGGGATGAGTCAGAAAGAAATCCTCCAACAGCATCCAAACATGCTTTGAAGGTATCTTCGCCAGAGATTTTGTCATCGTGTCGCCCCAAGAAACATCCTCACCAACGCAGAGGCTGACCACTCGGGGATCGTCATAGACGCGGAAATTTGTAACCAAGTAAATCGGCGTAGGCACATCAGGCCAATGCTTGAAAAGGAAATGAAAAAAGATCGGCCAAAGGTCGCAGCTATCATCAAAACTTGAAATCAAAACAGACCACGAGGGCTTCTCTTTAGTTTTTTCGTTGGGATTCATATCAGGAACTCTGCGCCTCCGGCATCAATGATCAATTGGCGAATAAAATCTTCGAAAGACCTGTCCTCCGGCCACTCACATGCTTTTCTAAAGCTAGCTGCATCGCCTACTAGCGGGGGCCTGGGCTCACGGATAATATCGAGATTCGTGCGGACGTAATCACTCCAGTTGAGACCCACAAGCGAGAAGGCAATTTTAGCGAAATCTCTAACCAAGTGCCCTTCACCCGTGGCGATGACAAAATCCTCTCCGGCAGGCATTTGAACCATCCGATGGATCTTCCGCATCGTGTCAGGCGCATAACCCCAGTCTGCCCCAGAGTCGAGAGAGCCCAGCATCATCTCAGTCGCCACTCCCCTGTGAATATCCAACACCCCCTGAATGATTTTTCGAGACAGGTAGTGACGGGGTCTCAAGTCAGATTCGTGGTTGAACAAGATTCCTACCGAAACGTGGAGCGCATGCTTATTCCGATAATAACGACAAGCCTGAAGCGCAGCCGTTTTGCTGATTCCGTATGGACATCCCGGATCGAAAGCTGTGTCTTCAGAAACAAGTCCAGTGTTTTTCAAACCAAAGATCCGAGATGAGGCTGCGTAAAATATCCGTGTCGAAGTCGAATGCGTCCTCGCGGCTTGCAAGAAATACACCAGCGACATCAGGTTGATGTTCACACTTTGCTGAAACAAATAAAGTTCATCATCCAGCATCTGCTCAGATGAATGGTGATGCGCAGCAAAGTGGTAAACCTCATGAGGTTGCCAATTCTTGATCACCTCGGAAACGGCCTGAGGATCACAGATACTGAGATTCCGCCCATCAAACTCTGCGCTCCCTTCACAACCTTTGCTACCCCAGCCCAATACTTCATAGCCCTCAGAGCGCAAATGTGTGGACATCAAGCGACCATCTTGCCCTTGATGTCCCACAATGAGTGCTCTGCGCATGATACTTGATTGGTGACCTCAACGAGTCAGAGAAGTTTTGAACTTAGCCCACCAAGTGCACTTGAGGCATCGGGACGATGAACTTCCCACCGCGTGCGAGGAAGTCTGTTTCACGCTTGAGGAACTCTGGCATGAAGTGCCAAGGTAGAACGAGGTAGTAGTCAGGCTTCGCGGCGCGGGATTCTTCTTCGGAGATGATCTTGATCTGCGTGCCAATGGTATAGCTACCCCATTTAACAGGGTTACGATCCGCGATCGCGGCCACAAGATCAGGAGTGACATTACAAAATTGCAGCGTCGTGCTGCCCTTGGTTGAGGCACCGTAGCCATGAACGACTTTGCCCTCAGCCTTAGCTTTCTTGAGGAAAGCAGTAAGGTCGGTGCGGATGCGAGTGATGTTTTCGCGGAACACGGCATAAGGCGCGTCGCTGTCGATAGCCATTTCAAACTCGCGGACACGCAACTCCTGAACACGAGCAGCGGCTTCGGCGCTCGGCTTGACCTGACCGGCATTGGCGACAACGAGGCGGAAGCTACCGCCATTCACGTCGTTAAGATGTACGTCGATGACTTCCAGTCCGTGATCACCAAAAAGACGCTCCAGCACAGCCAGTGAGTAATATTCAAGATGCTCGTGACAAATAGTATCGAAGCTATTTACTTCGAGCATCGCTGGCAGGTAGCTCTGCTCGAGAATCCAAATGCCGTCAGTAGCTAGTACATCAGCGATGTCTTGTACGAAAGCATGCGGGTTCTCCAGATCGTAGAACATGGAGATGCTGGTGACGACGCGGGCTTTCTCAGTCGCATGTACGCTCTTGAAAGCCTGAGCTGTGAAGAAATCGTTCACCACTTCAAAACCTTTGGCACGAGCTTTGAGAGCCACGTCGGAAGGATCGATGCCAATATGACGAAGGCCCTTTGTTTGATAACTGGCGAGGAGCGTGCCGTCGTTACAGCCGATATCTAGAACGATGTCCTTTGCAGTTAGCGAGACGGTTTGCTCGACGAGCCGAGTGATGCCTGTGAGGTTGTCGATCATCGACTGGTTGATACCAGACTCATAGTAGTAGCGGTGGTAGAGCACCTTCGGCGGCACCGAATGGCGCATCTGCACAAGGCCGCAGGCGTTCTCATCCTGAGAAGGATCACAACGGACAAGGTCAAGCGGCACTTTGCGCTTGATGAGCGCACTTCCATCCGCACTTGCGAGAACGCCACCGATGAACTGGTCGCCCAGACTTACCACGGGCGCGAGGCTTTTTGAACCGCAGACGCGGCAGGTATTGCGAGTAATGAGGACGGGGCGAAATGCTTGGATTGCCATCGTCTCAGGTGGCATTGATGTGCTGGCGTGTCCAGCCAGAGTTCAAGTCCTGGCAGTGGCGCGATTATCCAGGAACCACTGATAAGTCGTGCCTACACCTTCGCGGAAATCAGTCTGCGCTTTCCAACCGAGCTGCTTCATGCGGCTGATATCGAGCAAACGACGTGGATTGCCATCGGGCTGTGTGGTGTCCCAGCAGATTTCCCCTTGATAACCGATAATGTCGCGGACTATCTCCGCAGTTTCGCGAATGCTCATCTCCCAACCACAACCGATGTTGATGATGTCGGCATTGCTGTAGTTTTCGAGCAGGAAAGCACAGGCAGAGGCCAGATCATCGACAAAAAGAAATTCACGTGTCGGGTCGCCGCTACCCCATAAAGTGACGGCGGGTGATTTTTGAAGCTTTGCCTCGTGAAAACGCCGTATTAGAGAGGGCAGAACGTGCGAGTGCTCTGGATCGAAATTGTCGAACGAGCCGTACAAATTTGCCGGCATTCCACAGATGAAGTCGCGGCCATACTGATGGCGGTATCCCTGGCAAAGTTTGATCCCTGCAATCTTAGCGACCCCATAAGGTTCATTCGTGCTTTCCATCGCACCAGTGAGCAGGCTGTCCTCGCGAATAGGCATCTCGACCATTTTGGGATAAATGCAGGTGCTGCCCAGGAAAAGAAGTTTTTTCACATCGTAACGATGCGCCGCAGACAGGACACTGTTTTGGATCTGCAGGTTATTGAGAAGAAAATCGACTGGTTGTGTGTAGCTGGCTTTGATACCGCCGACGGTCGCAGCGGCCAGGATGACTTGATCGGGTTTTTCAGCTTCAAAAAAAGCATTGGTCGCAGGCTGATCACGGAGGTCGAGTTCTGCTCGTGTGCGAGTGACTATCTGCCATTCGGGTTTGCTCGCGTATTGCCGCATCAAGGCTCGTCCGACGAGACCTTGATGACCGGTGATGAAAATTTTGCCGCCTGATAAGGACATGGTTCATGCGTAGCTGGTCCAACGCGGCTGTCCAGCTTGGCTTCGCGCCTCAATCATCCAAAAAGGACGATATGGAGCCGATAACGAGAATCGGGAGGCCGCGTTGATAATACGCATCCGTCTCCATCGCCAAACCGCCCGGCTTCTGGGAAGGTGGAGTCGAGGGGCAGACGGCACTCCCAAACAGTCGGGTAGTTTGGCGGATGAACTCTTTCGTGCATGCGATCCATTAGCGCCAAAAATACTCGACCTACGCCCTGT
>JBEBGU010000030.1:0-15741 GCA_040081325.1 Prosthecobacter sp. | reverse complement strand
CCTATGCCCCGACGGGCAGCGGACCCGGCAAGGGAGCCTTCGACATCGTCGGTGCACGCGATGTGCGCGTCACCGGTTGCCAGCTCAGTGCCATCGGCGACACGATGCACATCCAGCGCTGCCGAAACATCATCTTCGCGAACAACCACATCCTCGGCAGCCGCATGGGCGCGTTCTTTTTGGCCGAGTTCTGCCAGAACGCCACCATCACCGGCAATCTCGTCGATGGCACCAACGGCAGCCGCGTCGTCAGCGTCGAGAAAAGCTGCACCGACGTCACCATGACCGGCAACACCTTCCGCAACGGCGGACGCGGCGCGTGGATCAATCAGGCCGTGAACTTCATCATGATCGGCAACATCTTTATCAACAACACGACCAAGAACGATCCCGACCCGCGCCTCGGCCGCATCGCCTTCCAGACCGCGAAGCCCGGCCAGTTCCCCGAGCTCTACTTCACCCTCTACGAACCCGGTGCCACCTACGGCCCCATCATCGTGAAGGACAACATCTTCCAACTCGGCGACCACTGCCCCGAGGAAGCCGTCACCTTCGCCCCAAACGGCCACGACCTCGTCTTCACCGGCAACACCTTCCAAAACAAGCCCGCCACCATCGTCGTCGATCCGACCTGCATGCGTGGAACCATCTCAGGGAATCTTGGAGCGAAGAACGTCAAGAAGCCCGTCGATTTCAATCACGGGCGACGTTAATGCCATCATCATGCTCCACCGCCTCCTCACTCTTCTCGCTGTCACTTTCCTGACCACCGTCGCACACGCCGAGCAGTTCGTCCTCTTTAATGTGACCTTCACCTTCACGCAGGAGGACGCATTGAACTCGAAGCCCAGCCAGTCGCACTACTACCTCAAGGACGACCGCCTGAATTCGCAGCGCCCGAAGGATTGGACCGCGCCAGTCGATTACCGCAACGGCACGGTGCATTTGCGGCTGGAAGTGCTGGAGAAACCGACGGGCGACCAGCCCACGTCGTGGAGCGTATGCTACATCCCCTACAAAGGACAAAACCACGGCTACGGCTGCATCGGCACGGGGCCGTATTCCAAGACAGGTGTGATCGAGAAGGATCTCGACATGACGAAGTTCTGGCAGAACAACGACATCATCTGGAGCCAGGGGATCAAGGAGATGCACCTCGTGCTCAAAGACGACAAAAACCTCCACGCCCACAAGCGCCCCGATCCCGAGAAGTTCTTCCCGACTAAGGTGCGTATAACGCTGATACAAGTGTCCAAAGGCGCGAAGTATGATCCGAAACTGGTGCCGGGACTGCCTTGATTCACACATGATTTCTCCTCCATGCACCTCACTCGATACAACCTCACGCTCACTGATGAACAGGACCGCTTCGACGTGCCCGCGATCTGCGCATTGATCCAGACGGCCAATTGGGCAGCACACCGCTGCGCGGAGCAAATCGCCGAATCGCTGCGAAACTCCACCTGCCTTGTTTTGACAGATGAGGGCCGCACCATCGGCTTTGTGCGGGCCATCACGGATCATTCGGTGAACTCCTACATCTGCGACTTCGTCATCGCGGAAGAGTATCGCGGTCAAAAGCTCGGCACTTGGATGTTGGAGGTGCTCATGGGCCATCCTGATCTCGAGCGGACTAATCAACTACTGATCACCGAGAATGCGCAGGCGTTTTATGAGCCTCACGGCTTTCGCCAGCATCCCTTCACTTGCATGAAGCGGCCGTGCATTGTCACGGCATGAGCGGTGGCGTGATTCGTGTTGGCGAGGGGCTTGAAGAAGCTGGCGAAATGAGTGCGGCAGTGTGCGTTCTTTCTGCGCATGAAACCTGTCATTTTCCTCATTCTCGCTTCAACCACCGCGATCGTAGCGGAAACGGCCAAGCCAAAGCCGAAGCCCGTTTTTCAATACGAGTCCGGTGACATCAAGGTGAGCGTACCGAGTGCGGATGAGCCTCGAGTGAAAGCGTTCGGCCCTGAGACAATCAAGGCTGCGGCAAAGTATCTCGATGATGGCGCGACGTGCTGGGTGCGGGAAAAATCCTGCGTGAACTGCCACACGACGGGGCCTTACCTCAGTGAGCGCCCGGCTTTGATTCCGCAGCTCGGCAGGGCAAACGAGGAGATTGTGGTGGACTTCATCGACCTCGTGCCGAAGGAGGTCAAAGAGGTGAAGGAGACGGCCACCAAGAGCGGCTACAAGCACATGCCGGGAGCTTTCACCGCCGTGTGGCGCTCACTCGGACTCGCGGAGTGGGATAAGCATGTGACGGGGAAAACCTCCGAGCACACAGACTGCTCGTTGCGGGATATGTTTGAGCGCCAGTCGGCCAGTGGGGCCTTTGTGAGTCACGGCGAGGTGGAGATCCCACATATCACCACCGACTTCGAGCTCTCTCTCCAAGCTGCCCGAGCCATCACTGCCGCTCCTGGTTGGATTACAGGACTCCAGGATGAAGTTTTGCGCAGCAAGATCGAGAAGCTCAAATCCTGGCTACGCGCACCGGGAATCAAAAACGACTTTGATCGAGTGCTGCGTTTGCAATTGGCTCACTACATGCCGGATCTCGTCCCGCAGACTGAGCGTGATGCGGCGCTGGTTTTACTATCTTCAAAGCAACACACTGACGGCGGCTGGAGCACGCGGGACATGTCTGCGCTAAACGACTGGCACTTCGAGATGAGTGAATACGTCACCAATCTCATCACAAACCTCCCCGATGCCGCCAATCCCGAAAGTGATGCTTACATGACCGCGCTAGCCATCGTGTTGATGCGGCAAAACAACGTGCCAGTGGCAGATGAGCGCATCCAGCGCGGCCTGGCATGGCTGAAGAAGGAGCAGCGAGTGAATGGCCGCTGGTGGATGCAGTCGCTGTATCGCGGGAACTACCATTACATCACATACATCGCGACATGTCAGGCGCTGAAGGCACTGGCACTGTGCGGTGAACTCTCACTCTAAACGCATGTCAGATTCCACTAACGAGGCAAAAGGCAGCAGCCTGATGCGTATGATCACACCGCCCGTTATGCGCACTCTTTCGTTCATTCCCCTCGTCTTCCTGAATCTCACTGCCAGCGCGGTGGATTTCTCCCGTGAGATCCGCCCGATCTTGTCGGAGAACTGTTTTTTCTGTCACGGTCCAGACGAAAAAAAACGTGAGGCAGATCTGCGGCTAGATGATGAGGCTGCGGCTAAAAAAGATAACGATGGCGTGATCGCCGTGGTGCCGGGTGATCCTGGCAAGAGCGCACTGATTCAGCGTCTTCTCTCCACCGATCCTGATGAAGTCATGCCGCCGCCAAAGCAGCATAAAACGATCTCTGTGGCACAAGTAGCGCTGCTGAAAGAGTGGATCAAACAAGGTGCGCCTTGGGGCAAGCACTGGAGCTACGAAAAGGTGGTGAAGCCTACGGTGCCGGGACTCAATCCAAGTGTTAAGTCAGAGAAGCCGACAGCTATTGATGCATTCCTTGCTCAGCGGTTAACCAAAGAAGGGCTGAAGCATTCGGCTGAAGCTGATGCCGCCACTCTCATCCGTCGCGTGGCGCTGGATGTCACGGGCCTGCCGCCGACACTCGAAGAACTTCAAACCTTCACCCATCAATCTCATGCTTCCCATCTCTCCCCTGAGACTTATGAGAAGCTAGTCGATCACTACATCGCCAAGCCCGCTTATGGCGAACACTGGGCGCGTGAATGGCTCGACCTAGCACGCTATGCGGACAGCGCAGGTTATCCCAGCGATCCTGGTCGTGAGATCTGGAGCTATCGCGATTGGGTCATTCGTGCGC
The DNA here is from genome assembly GCA_040081325.1 of Prosthecobacter sp. Classification (GTDB taxonomy): domain Bacteria; phylum Verrucomicrobiota; class Verrucomicrobiia; order Verrucomicrobiales; family Verrucomicrobiaceae; genus Prosthecobacter. The sequence continues at coordinate 11,947 of JBEBGU010000030.1, read as the reverse complement.
TGAATGCGAACATGCCATTTGATCAATTCACGATTGAGCAGCTTGCAGGCGATTTGCTTCCCAATCCGACGCAGGATCAACTGATCGCGACGGCGTTTCATCGGAACACGATGACGCAGAATGAGGGTGGCACGAGTGACGAGGAGTTCCGCAGTGCCGCCATCGTGGATCGTGTGAACACGACCTACGCCGTGTGGATGGGCACGACGATGGCGTGCGCGCAGTGTCACACGCACAAGTACGATCCGCTAACTCATAAAGAGTACTTTCAGTCCTATGCGTTCTTCAATCAGAGCGCTGATGCGGACCGCAAAGATGAGTCGCCGCTGCATTCATTCGACACGCCGGAGTTGACGAAAGAGAAGCAGCAGATCAAGACGGAACTGGCAGCGATTGAAGCTAAGTTTGCCAAGCCTGAAGCGGCGTGGCTGAGCGGACTACCAGCATGGGAGAAGGTTTTTGGCCGCGAGCTTGCCTGGCAGAAACCAAAGCCAACGAAAGTGACAACTCAGAGCGAACAACTAGCGGTGATCTCTGACGACGGCATCATTTCCATCTCAAAGCGTCGTGACACCGACAGCTACACGGTGGAGTTGCCAGTGCCAGCAGGGAAGCTGAGCGCACTGCAACTTGAGACGATGACCGCGCCGGAGTTCGGCAACTTTGTGCTGACTGAGGTGAAGGCACAGCTTGTCCCGCCAGCCAATCAACCAGCGCCCATGGCTCGCTTTGTGAGAGTGGAACTGCCGGGTAAAGATAAGATGCTGCAACTCGCCGAAGTACAGGTCTTCAGCGGTGGCGACAACGTGGCCTTCCGCCGCCCAGCCAAGCAGAGCAGCATCTACACGGACGCCGAGGCTCGACGTGCGGTAGATGGCACTACGGATGGCGAGTATGCGAAAGGCAGCGTGGCGCACACGTCTGGCAAAGAAACTGATCCTTGGTGGGAAGTGGAGTTGAAGGCCGATCTGCCCATTGAGCGTGTCGTTGTTTGGAACCGCACAGATGGTGGTGTTGGCACTCGGCTCGATGGTTTCCGCGTGATATTATTGGATGCAAAACGACAGACTGTCTGGAAGAGCGAACCAACCGTGGCACCCGCGAAGGACAAGACCTTCGCGGTGGGTGGTCCGGTGTCCGTCGTTTTCACGACGGCGATGGCTGATTATGAGCAGAGCGGATTCACCGCCGCATCGCTGCTGCTACCGAAAGACAAAACTCAGAAGGGCTGGGCTATCGCCGGAGCTACGGATAAACCACATACACTGACGCTGCTTTGTGCATCGCCCGTGGTGGTGCAATCAGGCTCAGTTTTGCGGGTGAGCCTCGTGCAGAAATCTGAGATCAAACAGCACACACTAGGGCGGTTCAGACTTGGCTTCACGGATGATGCGCAGGTGCAGCAAGTGACGGCTCTTCCGCAGGCAGTGCTCGCCGCAGTGACCTTGGACACGACGAAACGTACAGCAGCGCAGCAGCATGAAGTGATCGATTACTACCTGCGAAACGTCGCCAAAGAATCAGCCGCAGACCGCAAGCGACTGGCGGCTCTGAACAAACAGCTCGCGGCACTCAAGCCGATGACTGTGCCGATCATGAAGGACCTAGCAGGAGCGGAACGCCGAAAGACGATGATGCAGATGCGCGGCAACTGGCAGGTGCTCGGCGATGAAGTGAGCGAAGGCACTCCCGCCGTTTTTCCATCACTGCCAGCGGGTGCGCCTAAAGATCGACTGACACTGGCGAAGTGGATCGCGAGTCGTGACAATCCGCTCACTGCGCGAGTCACGGTGAATCGCATGTGGGAAAGTTTGTTCGGCACAGGCATCGTGCGCACGAGTGAGGAGTTCGGGAGCCAAGGGGACCTACCTTTACACCCAGAGCTGCTCGACTGGTTGGCGGCAGATTTTATGGAGAGCGGCTGGGATGTGAAGCGCATGATGAAGCTCATGCTCATGACGCAGGCCTACCGCCAAGACTCGCGCAGCACAGATGCACTGAACGAGCGTGATCCTGACAATCGCTTCCTCGCACGCGGCCCGCGCTTCCGCGCCACGGGTGAACTTTTGCGTGATCAGGCTTTGGCCGTGAGCGGTCTTTTAAACTCGAAACTGTATGGCAAACCTGTGCGCCCACTGCGCCCAAGTCTCGGACTCACGACAGCCTTTGGTGGCACCAATGACTGGGTCACGAGCGAGGGCGCGGACAAGCACCGCCGCAGTCTTTACACCGAGATTAAACGCAACAGCCCGTATCCCAGCTTCACCACCTTTGACGCTGGCAACCGTGAGGTGTGCAACATCCGCCGAGGCCGCACAAACACGCCACTGCAAGCCTTCGTCACGCTGAATGATCCGGTCTTTGTCGAAACGAACCAGGCCATGGCGCGCAAGGTCTTTGTGGAAGCCAAGGACTCTCCAGGCAGGCTTGGACTCATATTCAAACTCTGTGTTTCTCGCGCGCCTAGTGCCAGAGAACTGACCGCCCTGACAAAGCTCCATGACGAAAGCTTGGTGCTGTATCAGGCCAGCAAAGACGAGGCTGTGAAGATGGCCACTGACCCAATCGGCCCTGCTCCAAAAGACGCTGACATCGCCGAACTCGCTGCATGGACGGCGGTTGCCAATGTGGTGATGAATTTGGACGAGTTCTTGATGCGGCGGTGAGTGAGTTGGGGTAAAAATCACCCCAGTTCGATACCGCCATGAATCCTTGCCATCACTCTCGCTCATTGCTCTTCACTTTGGTCTTTCTCAGCGCCGGATCATTGATATCTGCTGCGGAGATGCATACTTGGACGAACCTTACGGGTCAGCAAATCATGGGCGAAATGATAGGCATGGATATAGCCGCGCGAGCTGTCAAAGTGCGGCGGTCTGATGGGTTGGATTTCAATCTACCAATCGCCAATTTGAGTGCCGAAGACATCGCCTACGCCTCAGCCGAGTGGCGTAAGATGCAGTCAAATGGCACTGTAGTAGCCGCCACCAAACCGCAGTCAGGAGCATTGAACCTGAAGCTGTTACCTCCGCGCTTCATCATACGTTGCTCTGAAGCAACCAGGCATGCGGCTGTAAGCAAGCATGGTGGAGACGACCGTATTGAAGCAGCAGTGACTAAATCGTTGGACTGGCTCAAGAGCCAACAAAAAGAAACAGGTGGTTGGGGCACCTCTAACAGTATTGGCTACACAGCACTGGTGCTACAGGCTTACACTGGCCACGGCGAAGGTGTCGAATCGTCAGACTATGGGGCCACGGTTCAAAAAGGCTGTGATTTCCTGATCAAGAAGGCCGCGGCCAATCCCGAGGGAATGTTAGCATCCAGCTCATCAAACGGTGCCGGCACCTATGAGCATGGAATGGCGACGACTGCGCTTGGCGAGCTATACATTCTAGCGCGTGCCGGTTCGCAGATACCACTGGGGTTGGAGACTACTTTTCAAAAGGCTGTACAGCTAATCATCGACAATCAAAATCAGCGTGGATCATGGACCTATGGTGGCACGGAGGCAGGGTTTCCGATTGCATATAATAAGAGTAGCAAGGGTGAGGATCTTTCTTTAGCCAACTGGCAAATTCAAGCGCTCGCCGTCGCTAAAGAGTCTGGCATTCAAGTCTCCGGCCTTGATGCATGCATCAAAAACGCCATGAGTTATTTGGAGACCAAGCAAACCAAGGATGGTGGATACGGTTCCGACAAAAAAGACATGCACTACAATCAGTGGAATCTTTCAGGCGGTGCTATTTTGGGCCAGCAAATACTGGGGTCTGCGACCAAAACGTCTAAGGGTATCCGCTTCCTTCGTCAGGCGTTCGTCCAAGATCCGCCAGACTGGCAGAAGAACTTTAATCTTTACGCATGGGTATCGAATACTTCGGCCTTCTTCAATTCTGGGGGTGACGACTGGAAATTTTATGTTTCGACAGTGATGCCACAAATCCAGGCGGCGCAATCGGCTGATGGTAGCTTCCAGAAAGGCACAGCCAGTTGGCCAGCCTCCGGCGCGTCTGACCCAAACTACCGTCAGGCACTGTGCACACTGCAATTGGAAGTATTTTATCGCTATTTTAAGTGAGTGGATCTGGCTCTTGATCGAGTCAAATGCTTGGCTTGCCACCGGCGCATGTCACGCTATGTCTGGCACCCCGCTGACCGTTGTAAGTCGGCCTGCGGCCCTTCCCCGAACCATGACTCTCTCCCCCGAAAGCCCCGTGGCCGTCCTTTGCAGTGGCGGCGATGCCCCAGGTATGAATGCCTTCTTGCGCGCCGTCGTGCGCCTGGGACTCAACCGACATCAGATCCCAGTTTATGGCATCCGCGATGGCTACCGTGGCCTCGTCCGTGCAGCACGGCAGGCAAATGGCGACGCTGAATCCGTCGTGCGCATGAAACAAGAAATCGACCGCAATGCTGGCAACCGCGGCCTGATCGACGCGCAGCAGTGCATCATCCAAATGGACCACGCCAGCGTCAGCGGCATCATGGGAAAAGGCGGCACCATTCTCGGCTCCGCGCGCTGCCTCGATTTCCACAAACCCGAAGTACGGCGGGAGGTGATCACCCTGCTCGAAAAGCTGGGCGTGCGCGCCCTCGTCATCTGCGGTGGTGACGGCTCGCTTACTGGTGCTCGTCTTCTCGCGGATGAAAGCGGTCTCCGCATCATCGGCGTTCCCGCCACGATTGATAACGATCTCAAGTTCACCGAAATGGCACTGGGTGTGGACACGGCTGTACACACGCTAGTATGGGCTGTTGATCACTTCATTGACACGGCACGCAGTCACCGGCGCGTCATGGTTTTAGAAACGATGGGGCGTGAGAGTGGTGATCTCGCGCGCATGGCGGCCCTAGCTTCGGGTGCTGAAATGGTGATCACGCCTGAAGGTGGCTCATTGACTGAAGGCAGCATGAAAGCGCTGGCAGAACAGATCGAAGGGGCGATGACTCGTGGCCGCGGTCACGCCATTGTGCTCATCGCTGAAGGCGTCAAATTTGAACCTGAGCAGAGCCGCAATGGCGCTTACGTTTTGCGGGATGCTTTCCAAAAGTACTTCCAGCGTGAGGGCGCTCCCTTCCAAGATCTGGAGGTGCGTCCATCGGTGCTAGGTCATCTCCAGCGCGGTGGGCATTCGACCCCTGGAGACTGCATCCTGGCCGCCCGCTTTGCGGAAGAAGCCTGGAAGGCATTACTCGACCCCAATGGCATCAGCGGCATTACGGCGCTGCGCTATAACAAGGTCGAGATCGTTCCCTTTGGCTGCCCTGATTTGCCTGAGCGGGCACTCCACTCACGGGCCATGGAGCGTCTTCATGACGATCTCAGTTCGTGGTAGTCCCAGAGTTGAAGACCCCGCTTAGTAGCGGGGCCTTCGAGCGTGATTACTTGGACTCTTTGAGCTTCTGTTTTTCTTCGAGCTTGTGGCGGAACTTCGCCACTTTCGGGCCAACGATCGCACGGCAATAACCGGCGTTTGGATTGTTGGCGAAGTACTCTTGGTGGTAGTCCTCAGCAGGGTAGAATTTTTTCAATGCGGCGATCTCTGTGACGATCTTGCCCGTCTGCTCTTTCTGAGCTTCGGCCAGTGAGGCTTCGGCGATCTTCTTCTGCTCCTCATTCACATACAAGATCGCTGAGCGGTATTGAGTGCCCACATCGTTGCCTTGCTGATTGAGTGTGGTCGGATCATGAGCGAGCCAGAAGAGGTCGATGATGTCTTTGTAGGTGATGATGCTCGGATCAAACTCGATCTGTACGACTTCGGCATGTCCCGTGTCGCCCTCGCAGACTTGCTTGTAAGTCGGGTTGTCCACGCTGCCGTTGGCGTAGCCACTGATGGCCTTTTTCACGCCTTTGAGCATTTTATACTGAGCCTCCACGCACCAAAAGCAGCCGCCGCCGATGATGGCGATTTCCGTTTTGCTCGTAGTCGGGGCAGGATCAGCAGCGGTGGTCGTGGAGAGCAGAGTGGACATAGCAGCAAAGATAGACAGGAAGGTTTTCATAGTCGCGAGGGGTTTACGTTTGTGGCGACCACACATCCGTTACGATCATGGCCAAACTTTCAGATGAAACTGAGTTCGTTGAGTTAGAGGTGAGCTGGAGGTGCTTATTCCAGCGCAGTTCCCATGGCTCATATTCTTCTCATTCTTTCCATCTTTCCCATCAGCGGATAGGAGGCGTGAGAAATCTTCACAACCACTACATTTGTAGTTGCCATTTCACGACAAGTGTAGTGATGTGAGCAGTAATTCAGAAAACACCATGCCCACCCCCGATATCTCCGAATCCGAATGGTCTGTCATGGAAGCGCTCTGGGAGCGTGCCCCGCAGACGGCCACCGAAATTACCCGAACTCTGAAACCCACCATGAACTGGGCGGAAAACACCGTGCGCACGCTGCTGACGCGTCTGGTTGATAAAGGGGCGCTCAAAACTGCTGAGAACGACAGCGGCACCCGCACCTATGCACCCGCCGTGAAGCGCGAGGCCTGCGTGCGGGCGGAGAGCGACTCCTTCCTCCAGCGCATCTTTGGCGGCGCTGCGAAGCCGCTTCTCGTTCACTTCGCCCAAAACAGCAAACTCACACCCGAGGAGGTGCAGGAGCTGAAGAAGTTACTCGATCAACAACTCGACTCCTGACGAACATGAATGCGATCTCCTGCTTTTATCTGCCTCTCATTGCTTTGACCGTGCTGGGGTTCAATCATCCAGCCCAGGCTGAGCCCATCGACAAGGATACGGACAAGGATGGGCTCTCCGACTTTGCGGAAAATCACAAATACTTCACCGATCCGGCGAAAGCAGACAGCGATGGCGACGGCACCCCGGACGGCCATAAAGAGGAGCGGCGAGAATACGCTTACTCCATCCGCACGCTGATTCGTGTGCTGAAACCCTATGACCTCACGGCGATAAATGACGACTACCAGGACGCCACACTCTTGAAGGAGGCACCAGAGTATGGAGAGCTCGAGGTCATTCACTATCCCCTCAATACCGTTGCACAGTCCATCACCGCCAATCCTGGCTGGCAGTCCGAGTATGCCGACATGCAGGACTGGCTGCGCCCTGGCATCACCACCAACTGGACACCGCAGATGCGCACCCAGCTCCTGGCTGAGCTGGAGGGCGAAAACATCCGTCCCGAACAGCTCACCGACCGCGAACTCGCCGAAAAAGTCTCCCGCTGGATGCTCCAGCGCATCCGCCCCCCCGGCACCATGTTCACCACCTACTTCATCGACTTTACCGAAGGGAGACCGACCCTGCTCAGCGGCTGTGAAAAAGCCTTCGAAAGGGAGAAGGGAAAGATGGGCTGGAGCTTCGAGCAGCAGCTCCAGCATGAAGTCTTCGGCGCAGGCATGTTCGAGCACAAATCACGCGGCACCTGCACCTCCTCCGCCGTGTGCTGGACCACCGTCTTTCGAGCTCTGGGCCTGCCTGCGCGTCATGTGCTGTGCATTCCCGCCGTGGATGGCAATGACCCGGCGCAGCTCGCCATGATCCAGCGCGGAGTCACGCACCACGCCGCCCGGAAAACCATCCTTGCTGGAATGGACGGCCTGCGCGGATTCGTCGCCCACACCTTCAATGAAGTCTTTGTCGGTGGGCGCTGGGTGCGGCTGAATTACAGCAAGCTCGGACAAAACATCCTCGACGAAAAGGCCTACGGCCTGCTCACCCATACACTCACTTTTCGCGACCTCAGTGAAGCCTCGCTGGCTCCCACTTGGGGCCGACGCTACGCTCTCAACGAGCGCTCGGTGGAAGTTCCCACGGCCAATCCCTTCACCGCGCTCGAAGTCAGCGACCGCTTTGGTTCTCACGCAAACATTCCGAATCCGCCTGCGCAACCCACGCCGGATCACACCGTGCTCACCGTCCAGCGGCTGATCTGGGCGGACTCCGCCCAGCGCCCCGCCTGGCTTCCACAAGATTCGATCCGCATGACCATACCTGACAGCGTCGTTATCCTTGCACGCCCGGTGGAGCGCTTTGAAGATCAAAACTACCGGCAATACCGCCGCTTTATCGACGCGGCTGATCCCTCCTTTGTCTTGAAAGGGGCCGACGGAACTCAAATCAACGCGCGACTGACCAATGGCTGCTACAGCACCACCACCGAGTGTGAGATTGCGCTCTACATTTCCACCAGCGACCGTGCCCGCATGAAGCCCGGAGTCGCATTCACCCTCGTGCCTCAAAACGGAAAAACCGGTGCTCCGCGATGGTCCGTGCGAGACGGCGTAACCCTCTCCGCACCCCAACCATGAACACACTCGAACTCATCTTTGAATGGCTACTCCAGGCCAGTTTCCGTGCCTCGCTGCTCACGGTGGCAGTGCTTTTGATCCAAAGAATGCTGCGGAGGTATCTCTCCGTCCGCTGGCAATATGCGCTCTGGTTGCCATTGCTCATCGTCTTGCTCATGCCCGTGCTGCCAGAGAGCCGCTGGAGCGTGGCGAGTGTCTTCACCTTTGATGTGCCCGCAATCAACTTACCTCCTGTGTCGGTCGTTGCCGATGCAATGCCTACCACTATGCCAGCGCCGTCTGTCATGCCTGTCGAAGCGACCAAGCCTGTTGATTGGCCTCACGTGCGTGTCGTCACCTGGGTCGTGGGAGTCTTTCTGGTGCTACTAACGGGCATGGTTTCCTTCACACGCACGCTAACACGGGTTCGCCGTACTCGCGAGCCGATCAGCGATGAACTCGCCGCCCGCATCAACGAAGTGACGCAAGAAGTCGGACTGAAACAAAAGCCGCGTCTGCTCATGTCGCCGCGCATTCAAAGTCCGGCTGTCACCGGTCTGTTGCGGCCCTTGCTGCTCCTGCCAACCGGCTTTGACCGTGATTTCACGGCGGAAGAACAAAGCCTCATTCTGCATCACGAACTCATGCATTTGAGACGTGGCGATTTGCCGCTGAACACGCTGCTGTGCGTGCTCATGGCGCTGCATTGGTTCAATCCGCTGCTGTGGCTAGCCTTCTTCAAAGTCCGCGCCGACCGCGAGGCTTCGTGCGATGCCCAAGTGCTCGAAAACGCCACCCCACAGCTTCGCAGCGCCTATGGACATGCCTTGTTGAAGATCGAATCCGCTTTCGCCCCGCTGCGCCTCAGCCTCGGCTTCATCGGCATCCTGCAACGCCACGCCTCCCTCCGTACTCGCATCCGCTCCATTGCCGCGCAGACACGCACAAGACCGCTCACGGGCATTGTTGCGACGACTTTCATGCTGGTGATGACCTTCCTCGGCGTCACGCGGGCGGAAAAGCCTGCGGAGTATGAAAATGCTCGCCAGATCTATCTCACGGCTCACTTCATCGAGATCAGAGGAAAGGCAAACGAGGCTGATGGCGCAGATAAAGTGCTGGCCGAAGCGCTCGCGGACTTCCCAGCAAGCCAGAGGGAGAAAAGACAGCTCCCGATCGTGCTCGATGATCCTCAAAATCAGGCATTCATACGCAAGCTATCACAGCAGAAAGGCGTGGATCTTATGACCACACCTTCCGTGACCACGCGTTCAGGCCAGAAGGCATCCATTGAGGTCGCACGGGAGTTTATCCCGCCGGGAAAAAAGCCGCTCGAAAAGAAGGTCGGCGTCATGCTCGATCTGCTCCCCACGCTCACGAAGGTGGATGAGATCGAACTCACGCTGAATCCCCGCATTGTGGAGTTTGAAGGCTTCAAGAAAAACGCGCAAGGCCAGGACGAGCCCGTTTTCAGTGATCGCCAGGCAGATGCCAGTCTCACGCTCACGCCTGGCCAGACCGTGCTGCTAGATCTCGGCAGCCGCATGGACACGCAAGAGGTGGAAGACATCACCGACGGCAAAACGACTAACACAACCGACCACTTCACCCGCCGCGCCATCGTCCTTGTGACCGCGCAGATTATCAGGGCCAAGAAGGCCGAAAAGGCCTCGGTGGATGATCAAAAAGCGGTTCCTGCGAAGATCACCGCCGACCAAACCACCTTTGACGAGAAAACGAGCATCGGTCGATACACCGGCCATGCGAAGCTGGAGGCGCAGAACGGGAAAAAGCAGGTCATAACCGCCACCTCGGATGAAATCATTTACCATCAGCGCGAAGACTTGATCATCGTGAAGGCCCCGCTGGAGTTGAACATGGGTAAGTCTCGCATCACTTCCGAAGAGAAGGGGGCCGAAGCCCGAATCGACCTCAAAACCGGCCAATTGCAGACTCACGGTAGCTTCAGAACCATCATGCTTTCCGAAGAGGCGAATTCGACTGCCGAGGCACAGGCTGCCAAATTGCGTGCGGCCAAGCCCCAGCAATATGATTTCAGCAAAGCCATCCTTGGCGACGTGGTTCGTTACCTCGCCACGGATGCTCGGATTCGTTTCATTTCACTGTCGGATGATGAACCTCTCAGCCTGAAAGCGGTCACGTTTAGCCTTCACTCTAGTCCGTTCGAGGTTCTCGAAACTGTCTGTCGGGCGCATGGCCTGACTTTGAAGCTCGAACAAGACGTTTGGCATATCCGCGCGGCCAGCGAAAATGAAGCAAGCGTGCCGCAGAATAAGCCAGAAAGAGGCAGCGAAATCACCCTCGGCCAGTCTATGTTTCGCCCAGGCGACTCCATCCGCATCACCGAGGTTCAGCGGGTAGGCCAATCCATCAACGTCACGGCTGATTATGAACTGGCCAGCGCTGACAAAGCAAGAATCTCCCTCTTCATCACCTCCAAAGACAAAGGCAGGACCAAGGTCGAAGCCAGCCAGACCAAAACTATCGCCAAAGGAAAGGGCAGCGTCGTGTTGCACCATCCCCAGATGCACGAAGGAGGACGGCAAGGCCTTTGGCGGCATCTATTTCGGCACGAGCGAGGAAGCGCAGGCATCCAAAGAGATGCGTCTCGGATACCCGCAGGCAGCCAAGAGCGAAGCTACTGCTCCCAAAAGCCCGATCCAGGCGAAGCTCGACAGCCTCATCTTCCCCAAGGTGCAGTTTAGCGGTGCGACGATGGAGGAAGCTTTGGCGTTCTTGAGAGCGAAGTCGCGGCTGCTCGATGCTAGCGAGCCGAACGAAGCCAAGCGTGGCGTGAATTTTATTTTGCAGGGTGCCTCTGCGTCCACGGCACTGATCAGCATGGATCTCAAAAACGTGCCACTGAGCCAAGTGGTGAAGTACACCGCTGATCTCGCTGGGTTGAGTTATCGGATCGAGGAAACAGGCGTCATCTTTCTGCCTCGTTCCGATGATTCAGCCGCCGAGCCAGCAATTCCAATCAACGGCAAAGCCATCGAGTTAGCGAAGAAGTACATTTTACCGCAGGTGAATTTTTCGGCAGCCTCGACTGAGGAGGCGGTGGAGTTTCTGCGCGCTAACCACCGTGATCGAGAGGAAGCGCCAACCCCATGGATCAATCTCATCCTCAAACCCGGAGGAAATCCCAAGACGCAGATCACACTCAATCTCAAAGACATCTCTCTCTGGGAAGCTGTGCGCTACATCGCCGAGTTGTCGAATCACACGCTCTCGGCGGACGATCACACCATCATTCTCACACCGCGCTAATTCGCGCTTGGCACGGCAAAGACCTCGGGCACTCTGGCGGGATGCCTGACGCACCTCACCCTCTCGAAAAACTCCGCCAAGACGCCTGGATTGGCGATGCCGTACTGGAGCTGTATGTGCGCAGTTATGTGCTGCGTGAGACCGGCGCGGTGGATGCCGAGATGAAGACGCGCTTTACCTGCAATCAGTTCCTCAATTGCTTCGGCAACCCGACGAAGGTCGAGGCAGACATCGGCGTGGTTTATGAGCGCGAGGGATTGGACGCGGCCTTCACGTGGATTCGCGAGCATCTTGAGCCGCTGTTTAAAAAGCAGGAAGCCAAGCGCACGCCTGCGCGTCGTTAAACCACGGGCAGCTTCCAGTCGCCACGGAACGGACGGTGGGCGATGAGGGCATTCGC
>JBEBGU010000487.1:0-4213 GCA_040081325.1 Prosthecobacter sp. | reverse complement strand
GCTTGGCAGCAGGCGTAGCGCTTTTCTTTGCGGAAGTTGTTTTTTTAGAGACGGCCATAGTTGCCGTGATTTACCTGGGGGGCTAAAAGGGTCATCGCGGGGAGGGCGAAAGGGTGGCGACTATCTGAGCGGCTTGCCCGTGGTCAAGATGTTCTTCGCGTGTTTCAAGTCAATCTGCCATTCAACTCATCTGTCTTGGGGAAAGCGTTTGCCTCATGAAAGCCAGCGTGCTAGCAAACGCGCCTTCAGAAGAACCGCACCCAACTATTCCAGGCCCCATGACCGCACAGCAACTCCTAGAGGCCATCGGCCCTGAACTGCGTAACCAAATTTTCACTTACATCCAAACGGACGAGCGCCCGGCCTACCGTGCTGTGATCAACTCGTTGGCTGGTGCCAGAAAATTGCGCCCCCAATTCATTCTGGAAAAATCACGCGCCCAGCAAACCGAATGGTTGCTTGCTCAGTTGGGCTTGAAAACTAACGGTCCCGTCGTCGAGCAGATCCTGCAAATCTGGCTGCTCAAATCTCAGGGAGCCATGCTCATCACCTTTCTCGATGCCGTGGGGATCGAGCACGATGGCAAGGGCCAAGTGGAGGAGCTACCCGAAGAGATCGCTGAAGACAAAGCCACCGCAGGCGTGCAGGCACTGCTCGCAGCTTATGCACCCAAGCAGGTCGCTCTTTATTTACACATGTTCCGACTTCAGCGGCCAGAAGGCTGGCCCGGTTTAACCAATGCCATTGAGGCAAATCCTGCCGCCAAGCTCTAGTCCGGCATTAGCGACGAACCTCGCTCGACATCGGCTTGTCCTTCACATTGAGTTGCAATTCGATTTGCTGCTCAATGTAGAGTGCCTGTTCAACCTCTAGGCCTGCGCCCACCAGCTTCGACTGCGTACCATCACTCAGCGCGACCCAAACCTCATAAGTGACCGTGGGGCCATTTTTACCGCGACGGATGATTTCTTTGCAGAAAAGCTGATCGATCATCCCCGCAGTGATTTGTCGCCATCCATTCCATGGCAACGGTCCGTGAGACACAGTCACAGCCCCGTGCGTCACCTCCACGCGTGACCGATTAATCAACAGCGCCAGCGTGTAGTAGGTCAGCCCTACGCCCACAGCTACATGAACGAGAGGGAAAAGGGAGAAAATCTGTGGTGCCCCTGAATCGGACACCGTCGAGTACCAAGTCACCAAAAAAGAATCCCATACAATACAGAACGGGATGAGAAAAATGGCCATCACATGCAACCAGCGCCGAGTGATTATTACACCATGTGGATTGTTCTCCAGCTTCATCCCTGAAGGAAGGGGAATGGGCAGTCGCGGTCGAAATCCCTGCGGACCCGTGCGCCCTTGCTGCGGTATCATCAGAGTGCCGCAATATCCGCAGCGTACCATGCCGCGTTCCTGATCATAATCGTTTTCACGAGTAGCAGCGGCACAGTTTGGGCACTTGATAGCGATGGGCAGATGATCCATGTGGAAATCTAGACATCATTTTCTAATCTGGCAGCTATCAATCCTAACCTTCACCATTCTTTTTCACCTGCCCATGGAGACTTTTCGTGAACAGAGCTTCATGTTTTTCTCCGCACCTCTCATTCTGGGAGCCATATTGCTGGAGATCGCCATCACCCATTTTCACGGCATCCGAGCCTACACATGGCGTGAAACGCTAACGAATTTCTACCTCGCCGCGCTCAATGGCAGTCTCGATCTGCTCCTGCGTGCCGTCTTTGTCTTGCCGGTGCTTCTCTTTGCCTGGCAGCACCGTCTCTTCGAGTGGGAGAAAAGCTGGCCCTACTGGCTCACCCTTTTTGTTCTCGAAGACTTTGCCTACTACGTGCTTCATTTCGTCGATCATCATTGCCGACTGTTTTGGGCATCCATGTCACTCATCACTCATCTGAAGAGTTCAATCTCACCACAGGCTTTCGTTCCTCGGTCTTCCAGCCCGTCTATCGCACCGCCTACTTCATCCCCATCGCCCTGCTCGGATTCGCACCGCTCGACATCCTCTTCATGTATGCCGCCACTCAGATTTACGGCAGCCTGATACACACTGAGCGTATCGGAAAACTCGGTTGGCTGGAGCACCTCCTCGTCACCCCATCCCACCACCGCGTCCACCACGCCGCCAATCCCCGCTATCTCGACAAAAATATGGGTATGTGCCTCATCATCTGGGATAAACTTTTTGGAACCTTTGCCCCTGAGTTGGCAGAAGATCCGCCGCGCTACGGTCTCACCAAATCAATTCCCAATCGCGGCCCGGTGAACATCGTCTTCCATGAATGGCGTGACATGTTCCGCGACTTCCGCGCCAGTCCCCTGCCCTTCCCTCAGCGCCTAGGTCACCTCCTGCGCGGCCCCGGTTGGAAACCGAACGTCACGCAGGAGCAGCGCTGAAGAGCGCCACTACTTCACCTGCCAGCTTTCATCAAAGAAGTCCGCTGCGACGACCTTTCCAGCGCTCTCTGCATTCGGCGGCTGAGTGACGTCGAGAATGGCCCAGTCAGGCAGCTTCGGATTTTGCAGGGAGTTGGTCTTGTCATGGGCCTCGCGGAAAGTGAGGCCGGAATTGATCACCACCTCGAAGCCGGGCGACTTCAGACAAGGATAGGTCAGTGCGGGTAGATGAGTGACTGCATCGAAGCCTGCTTTGCCATTCATGCCGACCTTCTCCGCAGTCCACTGCATCGGCAGACTGCCGAGCACGGCCTTGATGCAGGAGTTTGACTCAGGCGTGCCCCAGAGGATGAGGCTTTGCGTTTTACCCGCCTCATAAACGTCTGGCACTTCAGAGGCCTTCACCACTCGGACATCACCGCGCATCAGCCCTTTCCAACGGGTGAGGAAATGGGCCGACTCGATCTCGACCCAGGCATCGACGGCAGGTGAGGACGATTTCCCATCCGGCAGCACGACGAGGAAGCGCTTCATCAAGGACATATCCATCAATCCAGGATGCGAGGAAGGTTTCCCACCGACGGGTCCATCATGCTGGAAGGGCTGATCATTCCCGAAGTCACGCCACACGTCCTTTTCCTTGATCAGTCGGCACATGGAGCCGGGCACTCGCGGGCCTGCGCTCATGAAGGTTTCAAACTGCGGCAACTCGGGTCCCACCGTGAGATTCAGCTCCGTTCCATCCACAATCGTCTTCAGTTTGCCGCCGCCCTTTCGAGCCTGTGGTGGTGGATAAAAGACGATGCGTGTGACGTTGCTCGTCTTGATCTCTAGGGTCTTGCCATCAAGCACCTTCGCGTGGAGGCGCGCGTCCTTCCAGCTCTCCTCCATGCCGTGAAGGTTCATCCACTTCATGCGACCATAGAAGGGCGTCTTCGTCTGGATGTGGACTTCGTCGGGGAAGAGATCACGCCCTTTCTCCACCGCCTTCTCGATCCTAGCCTGCACCTCTTTGATCACCTCAGGATGATATTTGTGGCCCATGCCCGGACCAATCAAATGCGGCGGCTTGATGCCTTCCTTCGCCAGTACTTCCATCATGTATTCCGCGCTGTCACGCTGCGCGTCGATCTCACCGCTGTAGCTGATGAGCGGGACGTTCATGAAATTACGCGCGTAATCCGGCACATCATAGACACCCCAGAGCTTCTGCTCATACCAGACGGGATACTTGTCCGGCGTCAGCTTCTGGTAGCGCTTCACATCCGCAAAGCCAGCACCGGTATGCACGCAAGCCCACTGGTCAGCATAGTGTGCTCCGAGATGCCAAGCCCCTGCCCCGCCCATGCTGAAGCCAGCGAGCGCGACGCGGTTCTTGTCCACCTTGAAGCGAGCGATGGCATCATCTCGACATTCAAAGACATCTGTCTCACCAGCAGACTTCCAGCCGTTGCAGTAACGACCAGAGGGATGAATGACAATCGTTCCCTTCGGCTGAAATTGGCCGGGCTTCTTTGCCATGAGGCGACTGTAAACGAAGTGCAGATCAGTCGCCGTATCACCGCGACCATGCAGCCAGATCCACATGGGGATCTCTTTGGAGCCGATCTTCACATCTTCAGGGATCTCCACGCCATAAGGCTGAGCGCTGTCGTCGATTTTCGAGTAGAACCCGAGCACCTTCTGACCAGGACCATTCATCCATGGCGTCTTGTTTTCTTTGAGCGCGGCGACTCGCTTCTTCGCTTCATCGAGCAGCGCAGTCGCTTTCTTCACACCGGCCTCAGGCTTCTTG
>JBEBGU010000486.1:0-4215 GCA_040081325.1 Prosthecobacter sp. | reverse complement strand
GTAGCTATGCTCCGCGTGCTCGGGGTCAAACTCCACGAACTCACGCCCACCGCCGCGTTTCATCGTGGCCTGCGCCCTGTAATGATTGCTTTCCATGTTACGGAAGCATTTCATCAGCCACGAACTCAGACGCGAGCCGCGCTGGGAGTCAAACTTCCGCAGCAATTCATCACGCACCACTTCCACAAAGAAGTCCTGCACTCGGTCCTGGGCATCAGGCACACTCAGCCCGAGTGCGCGGGCATAGCCGTAGATGGCTGGGTAGTAGAGACTGCAAAAACGGACCAGGGACACGTCACGCATCTTGGCGTCTGGGGCCTTGAGCGCCGCGATAAGCGTGCGTGAGGTTGTTGGAAAGAAGCGTGGGCTTTCAGACATATGGGGATAGTTTAAGTACCGTTTTTTCTGAATATCGCTGACACTTTTTTCGGAAACATTTCCGCCCGTGTCCTTGGCATCGTCCAGGCTTCCGTGTTCAGATGATTTCCATCCCGCACCCTGTTTCCGCCTTACTTTTGCCAAAATGTGCTGGTTGACCTCATATCCGTCTCCGCTCCACCGTCCCGCGTGCCTCAACTTATCCAACAGCAGATCCTCAGCGCCTTTGGTTGGGCAGATCGCTTTGAACTCCTGGAGCAAATCGGCTCCGGGGCCATGGGGCAGGTCTGGCGGGCGCGGGAGATTGACACGGACCGCAGCGTCGCACTGAAGATGCTCGATCCCGCTCGCATTGGGGACGAGCAGATCCTCGCCCGCTTAGAGATCGAGGGCGAGACGCTGACCAAACTACGCGCCGCAGGCCAGCATCAGCACGTCGTGCCCATCCTCGACTTCAAGGTCACTGAGCAGCACGCCTGTCTCGTCATGGAGTTCATCCCAGGGCTAAACCTCAAAAAAGCCTGCGAGGCGCACCAGCTCGACCTCACCACCCGTGTCGAGCTCATCGCCCAGGTAGCACATGCCTGCGGCTGGTTTCACGCGCTCGGCGTGGTGCATCGGGATCTAAAACCGGCGAACATCCTCGTCCACGCCACCACACGGCAGCCCGTGATTGTGGACTTCTCCATCGCAAAGCAGGATGAGGGGCTCACCCTCACCCTCACGAATGAAGCGCTCGGCACAGCGCCCTACATGGCCCCGGAGCAGATCGACAGCTCCCGTGGTGAAATCGCCCCTGCCACGGATGTCTATGCGCTGGGGGCCACGCTGTATGAGATGCTCACCCAGGTGCATCCGCACCCTGGCGATCTCATCCAGGTCGTCCGCCGACATGCCGAGGAGATCCGCCCCGCGCCACCCTCTGCGCTGAATCCCGCCATCACGCGTGATCTCGAGAGCATCATCCTCAAAGCCCTCTCCCACCGCCCTACTGACCGCTATGCGGATGGCACCGCCCTCGCCGCCGACCTCGACCGATTCCTCGCCGGGGAGCCGGTCAAAGCCCGCCCGCTCTCCCTGACGACACGCATCCTTCGCCGCGCCCGGCGGAAACCCGCCCTCACCGCCGCGCTCGCCGCCTGCATGGTACTCGGAGCCTTCGCCTTGTGGAATGTGAATCACGAGGCCGCACAGCGTGAGCGCTTCGCCCTCGAATCCCAGCTCACCAGTGCCATGCAGCAGGAGGCATGGAGTCAGAGCAGCCTCAGCGCTGCCGAGTCCACTCTCATGACCCTGGCACAGCATGACCCCGCGCTGGCCGGCTCTCTTCGTGAGCGGCTCCAGCAGGATGTCCTCGGAGACATGGAGGCCCGCCTCCAGCAGCCTCACCTGCTCGACGCTGACTTTACCTGGCTGCGCAGCACCGCCGAATGGCTGAAACCCCGCCTCCCCGAAGAGGCAGCGCATCTCCAGACGCTCATCACCGACCGGCTCGGTCGCTGGGAGACCCTGGCGGAGCTGCACCCTCCCTTCACGGACTTGCTGGGACTCTTTCCGCGCTCAAACCTCCGCGTTACGGATGGCCTGCTCTACGCCCTCCATGATCACCCCAACAGCAATCCCGCCCCGATTGTGATCACGGATGCGGCCTCTGTGCCGATGGAGGTGGACTGCACCTTTGTGGCTGAGGGCGGCACCTTCCACCACATCGCTTTGGATTTCTCCCATCAAAGCGCCTACCTCGTCCTGCTGCTCTACAAAGTGCAGCACACCCCAAAGGGAGTACTGACGCAGATGGGCCTCGAATCAGCCGCCCCAGAGAGTTACGTCCTCTATTTCAATCTCAACAGCAAGTACTACGACGGCGCTCAGAATCATGGCATCCACATCCCCGATTCCCGGCTGCTGGAAAAGCCCTTCCGCCTGACTCTGCGAGTCGAGCGTGGGCTGGCGGAGGCCTCGCTCAATGGACGCTGGTCGTTGCGTCTGGACTCCCCCTTTGCTTTCGGCTCCATGAAGCCCGCGAACTTTTGCCGCATCTCCTGGCCCACGGACATCGGGCTCCAGCACCTCTCCCTCCGCTCCCGGCGGGCGGATGCTGCCAGTCCGCTGGAAGAAGCGGACATTCTCGCCGCCCAGGGGCGCTGGGCAGAGGCACGCCGCCTCTATGAAAACCTGCGGGGAGATCCGCATTTCGGCGTCGAAGCCGAATGCAAGATCGCCCAGTGCCGACTGAGCGAGGGCGACGAGGGCGCTGCCATCGCCATCTGGGAGCGTATCGCCCAGGGAAAACCTTCCGTGTGGCGGGAACGCTGCCTCATCCAGCTCTGGCTGCTCAGCCACCAGCGTCATGATCTGGCGGCTGCCTCCCGTTATGCGGCCCTGCTGCCCGCGCAACTACGCTCCGATACACTGAGGCAAATCGATCCCCAAGCCAGGAAGGAGCTCTTCGACACCTTTGTCAGCCTCTGCATGGGCCTCGCCCAGCCCAGGGTCGATCCTGTCGCGCTCCGTCAGGCCACCCAGATCTATCGCCTGCTGCAAACGCCCCCGCTGGAACTCGCCAACCGCGTCGGCATGACGCATCACTTTGCCCGGCTGGATCATGAAGCCCAGGAACTCTACCGCGCCGGGCTGGACGATCCCGCTGGCCGCGCTCAGGGCAGTCTCACCTTCGCCACGAATTGTCTGGACCAGTGGTGCCGCCTGGTTCCCTCGGAAAAAGAGCCGCTGCTGGCCAGTCGCCTTGATTTCTGGAAAGGCACCATGAAGAGCGCCGTCACCGTCCAGGCCATCTGGCACATGGAGCAGGCCCGCCGTGCCGCGCGTGAGCCAAATCTCCGTGCCGCCATCACCTCCATCCGCAAAGCCCGCGAAGTCACGCCGGACAAGCTCGACAACCGGCTCCACACCAGCCTCTGGCTGCTCGAAGGCATGCTCTACCGGCTGCAAGACACCGAAGACCGCGCGCAGAGCGCGTGGAGAAAAGCCCAGACAATCGCCGCCAAAGTCACCCAGCGGCATCCGCTGCACCTTTTTGACAGCATCCTGCTCCACAGCCTCGCCCAGAGCTGGAACCTGCGCACCGCAGGCGAGGTGGTCACCACCCTCGCAGGTCTCCACCTCCAAGGGGCCGAGCGCAGCACCGCCCAGGCCACCTTTAACCAGACCTTCCTCACCGATCCCGCCTGGCTCACCACCTTCAATGCCGTCCTCCAGGATGAGCGCGGCAGGAAGTTCGCCGAAGACTACGCCCTCTGCCTCGATCCCCCGCGCGAGCTCGTCCAGCGCTACTACAGCCTACTCTTCGAGCACTACTTCCTTATCACCGCCTTTCCTCAAGCCTCGGTGGAGCAGACCACCCGCGTCCGCCAGATCGTGGACGCGCTTGTCACCGAAATGACCACGAATCCTCGTGGCCAGATCGCCCACCTCCACGCCTACCTCCGCGCCTGGAATGATTCCACCGCCGCCCAGACCCTTTTCGATTCAGCTTACCCCTACAGCCCCGCTTTGATCGAAAGCATGCAGTGGCTCCTCCAGCAGCGGCACCCGTAGATTGCCCTCGGCAATCGAATCCCACCCCCGCGCTCATCGTTTCTCACAGTCTTCTAAACAGCTAATAGGACGCTGATGGGATAGGTTAGACGCCACCGCAAAAAGTGTGTGGCAGCCTTTCTAGGCTGCCTCTGGGCGTCTTCTTTCACTGGGCCGCACATGCAGCCTGAAAAGGCTGTATCACTCTCGCTCAGACTTTTTGCGGTGGCCTCAGGTCGGGAATTAGCGTCAAATCAGCGGGAAAAAAATCTTCCCACGCCGGGAAAAAAATTTCACCGG
>JBEBGU010000485.1:0-4215 GCA_040081325.1 Prosthecobacter sp. | reverse complement strand
GCACAGGAGACCTTTACGGTGCGCCAAAGTGACATCATCAAAGATATTCGTGATCTGCTCGGCTTACCTGCGACCGATAGCGGAAGTGAAGATCAAGCCCCTAGCGCGCCTTCAGCGGGTGGCGGTCAGGGCGGAACAGATGTGGCTAAATTGATGAATTCAAATGAGCTGAGCTCCTTCCGTAAACCGAAAATCATTTGGAAGTCAGACTCCAATACCCTTTACGTCGTCGCAACACGCCTTCAGCATTTGTGGGTCGAAGGTTATCTCGAAATGTCAGATAAACCCCAACCACTCATCGCGCTCGAAGTGAAATTTATCGAAACTTCACGCGATCCGAAGCGCGAATTTGGTGTTGATTGGGGCGGGACCTTTGAAAATGGTACCTTCAATCAAGTTAAGTCAGTCGATCAGGAGATTGATAAAGATACTGGGGTCGAAACAATCAAAGTGGATTACAATCAGGTCGGCACAAATGGCGGGTTCCGCACTGATTTGTCGAATCTGTGGTCTCCCACCAATCTCAATGCAGCCGGAGGTGCACTCGGATGGCCCGCCCTCGGAATCCTGAGTGCCCAAGACATCAACGTGAAACTGCGTGCCTTGCTGCGGGATGAGGAAACACAAACGACCTCTTACCCTCGCATGGTGACACTCAACAACCGTGAAGTCGCCATCCGCAGCGTCGTCAATCAACCCGTGCTCGACTCCAGTGCTTCTGCATCCGTCGGTGCCGGAGCCACGACATCACAATCCGTGGCTTACCTACCCATCGGTACCGTGCTGAATATCCTGCCCAAGCGGATGCAGGGTGACAACATTCTGATGAACATGACCGTCACGGTTTCCAGTATCATCGGTAATGAGGTCATCGGCGGGAACCCTTATCCCGTGGCCTCATCACGCGTCTATTCAGCCCCTGTTGAAGTCGAGTCCGGCTACACCGTCGCTGTCGGTGGCCTTGATGAGGCACGCGAACGTGAAGGCAAGGCTGGAGTGCCATTCCTACATAGCATTCCGATTCTAGGCAAGGCCTTCAAATACGACAGCAAGAGCAAGAATCACAAGAATCTCATGCTTTTCATCACACCGACGATCATCGATCCACGCAACGGCGGCTTACCGCCTGAGCCGCAGTCCGTGATCCCGCAGAAGCCAAACAAGTTCCTCCCTAAAACCCCGCAGGTGGACCCCAATTCCGGAGCACTCATGGGTGGCCCCAATGCACTGCCCAATGCTGTCTCTTACCTCGAGCGGGAATCGGACATCCTGCATCACACCATCTCTGAAAGTCGGATCACCGCAGATGAAACACGCAAGCTCAAGGAACTCAAAATCGCCATCGACCACCTCGACATGGAATGTGATACCATGCGCCTACAGTATCCTGGAGATCTCGGTACTATCGACGTTCATCAAGCGCGGCTGAAGAAATTGCAAACACGTCATCAGGAAATGGGGAGACTACTCTTTTCCAAGAAGTACCGCTAGGCCCACAACGGCAGAGATTCCAAGTCATGTTGTGTCAGCATAGTTCAGTCATACCATGCGTGCGTCCACACGGCCTCGTCCTTCAGATCTCTCCAAAGTAATCACTCGCTGGCGTGGCCTGGGTGCCGTGCTAGCCGTGGCCTTTTACAGCCTGTTCTTCGCTGCTCATCTAAAGTTTTTCGACTCACCTGTGTATGTGCGTGATGGACTCATCTTTGGTGCTCGCAGTCACACGGTCTTTAATGATCTCACTACTCCACGCAGCTCTGATCATAGCGGCATCAGCCCACTTCACCCAGCCTTCACACTGCTGCATCAACCGTTAGCCCAGCTCTTTACCCAAGGCTGGCTCATGCTTGGCCAGGATCTTAGCAGCGCACGAAAACATGGCGTAGCCATGCTCACCTGCCTTGCGGGTGCGTTAGCCGTCGTCATGGTTTTTCACACACTACTCTGGGCAGGAAGCGCCACCATGAGAGCGGCGCTTATGGCCATGGTTTTCGGAGCCAGCACTTGTGCCTGGATCGTGGCACCTCTGCCAGAGACCTGGACCTTTGCAGGACTCGGTATGGTAGCTCTGATCGCAGTCACAGCACGTGGACCGCTGGCACACCCCGCTTGGCATCTCTTAGCCTCCGTGTATGCCATCAGCACCTTTTTCGGCAGCATCATCCCCTGCTTGATCGTGGCACTGACACGCTGCGCACAGGACCGCGCCGAGACTGGACATTTCAAAGTAAAGCCCCTACTCGTCACCCTAGCAGCGGTCACGATCAGCTTCGGACTCGCCAATGTGCAGCGGCAGATTTACCCGAGCTCTAAACCTTTGCCAAAAACCTGGCAGGAATGGTGCAGTCTGAATAGCGGGTGGCAGGCCTCACGCGAAACACAGGCACTCGTGGCGCGTGAAGTTTTCATCTCAAACATCGTCGCCCCGCCCTACGTCACCACACAGTTAGAGATCACACGGCCCAAAGTGGTACTCAGCAAACCTATCTGGTCCATGCTTGATCTTCGTCGGGGGCTCAGCGCTGGCTGGTTACTTATCCTGGTGCTAGCCTTTGCAGGACTCGTCTGGCGGGCGCAGCTAGAGCCATTCACACTCGGCGTCGTCTCCACCTTCATGTGGAGCATCGCCACACTGAGCTGGTATGGTCAGCAGGAAACCCTGCTTTTGCACGCATGCCTTTGGACAGGTCTCGTCGTCATCGCCGCAGGACTTGGGCTTGAGCGAGCACTAGCACACTGGTCACGTCTCACCACACCCATCACCCTCTTTCTGGCAATCTTTGTTAGCACACTCATCATGCGAAACTGGATGTTTATCCAAGATGTCGCCGACATGCCCGGACGCTGATTTCATTCAGCCACCGGCTCCGCCACCACATGCGCTTTGGGCACTGATCGCAGAGCTGTACCCACGATCAGAGACGACACACCAGGCCGCCATTGATAGCCCACGCCAAAGGGCAAATCTCCCGTCGGTGCAGTCTTGAAAGACGCACGCAGGTCCGACTGATCGTGCTTTGCAAACAGCGGGATCGGCCCCGCATAGTTGCCGTAGAGTCCCATCATCCACGACTCCGGTTTAAAAAAACGATACGGGATACCGCTATCATCCTGAATGACGTTTCGAGTGCCGTTCAGCAGAAAGTCACGTGCTGTGCTGAACTCATCCATATGCATCAGATAGGAGGCCGCTTTCGCTAGCGCATTCCCCTGTCCTTGCTTTTGGCAGAACGCCATGAAACCAGGATTATCCTTGATCCCCCAATTCGAAAGATCCGTCGTGAAATAAAACAGCGTCTGCACCTGCCCCGCATTGCCGACAAAGCTGATCTTCACACCCGGCGTTCGCGATTTATCCAGCGTGAGATCACCCGCGTCACTCAGCTTCACCAGTTCCACATTCGTGATCCGGCAACCCATGCGTGCCAGAAACACATACAGCACCGGCAGCGTCCCGCTCAACTGAGTCTGATTCAGATCACCCTTCATATCAGCCGTGATGAAAAAGCTGTAACTCAAAATCGCATTCAAAGCCTTGCGCAGATTTTGTAGCGCCGCCGCCCGTGAGCCAGCACTCAGTGCCGTGACATCAGGCACCACGCCCACCGGCTCTCGCCCACAGAGCACATACGTTTTCGCGTCTGGAAGCAGCGCATGAGCATAGAGAAAATCGGGACCGCTGAAGAAGTAAAACAGAGGACTCGGGTCCGCATAGATAAAGCTTAGCGCGCTTGGCATCCAGACGCGGATCGGAGCGAGCTGCCGCTCCTCCAGATCACCCCAAGCCCGCTGAAACTGCACCGAATGCTCCTGCCAGGCCAACTCTCGTGCTAGCGGCTCCAGCAGAGTCCCGTCCACATTCAGCCCGGCAAGAAAGTGCGCCTGATCATCTGGCGATGGCGCAGCGGCAGCCAGCACTTGCAGACAGAGCAAACTCAGAAACAGGCAAACAGAAAAGAGCTTCATAATGAGAGACCAGAACTATCGGTGAACACCGCACGCTTCAATCAAGATTCCGTGGAGCTACACGGATGGACTGCACTTTGGCTCTCAATCCACTCGCACAGCGCGGCGGGTATGGCATCTTTCCCGCCTTCAATTATGTATCAAAGTGTGCTGAGCTTGCGCTGTCCTTCCTGCGGACGCCCCTTCCTTTCGCTGCCCCAGCAGCAGGGGGCACTCGTCACCTGCCCACATTGCGCGCAGAGTGCAGCG
>JBEBGU010000484.1:0-4216 GCA_040081325.1 Prosthecobacter sp. | reverse complement strand
CCGATGCTTAATGCAAAGCGACCATCCTGCGCTTCCTGCCGATTTTGATTCATGCCCGCATAGTTTTTGATGAGGGCGACAAAGCGATTCAGCATGGCCTCAGGCGCGGTAAGGATGGTCTTCATGTTCCCATCCATGCGGGCACGGAAGCGAGCTAGATTGTAGAATTTCTCCAGATGAAGATCTGAGGCGCGGCAACGGATGGCGGTGAAGATGGCCCACTGTACAAGCTCTTCAGCGGTGTGATGCGGGCTGGAGGGATTGATGCGCGCCATGTCCTCTGGCATGATGTCGATGACGCTCTCATTCGCAGAGACAGACAAGGCACTTTTGTCCATGCTCGCCACGCCACTGGGATCAAACGTGGCGCCGGAACGATTGATGGCATCACGAATGGAGGCTGGATCAGAGAGCACCGTGATCACCTTCATGGCCGGATTACCCATGCTCAGCCATTCATCCTCAAAAACGTATGAGTCGGAGTGCTCACTGAGCATGAACACGGCATTCTTGCCGATGTACAGTGGATAAACATTGTGCCGCTCTAGCAGTGGCAGCGGGAAGAAGGTCTGGCGCTGGGCCTCTTGAGCTGAGTAACAGGGACTCTTTCCCAACGAGACCAGATAATTCAGTGCCACGCCCAAATTACGCTGGACGATATTGAAATGACCGATGCCGAGAACGGGGTTCTTTTCTTTCTGCGTTTCGTAAAAGCCACGCAGCTTAGTGATCTCAACAGGCTCGTATGGATAGTGCTCCATGAGCCAATTGAAGGTGCCCTCCAGTCCCATCTCGTCAAAGCGCGGTGATTCGAGATTCTCAAAGGCACTCTGCTGTGCAATGGGAAGCTGGCCAAAGCGGGCGGCTAGGTCTTTGCGCGTTTTTTGATACTGCTCGACGGTGATGAGCACACGAATGGTTAGGAAACCAGGGACGCCCCAGGTATCTCCAGCACGCGGATTATGATGTGCCATGACGATCAGCGGACCGAGTGTCGTCACTGGCAACCAGGGATCGGCGACATAGGGCACACGGCCCAGCTTGCGCACAAATTTCTCGGCATCGGGTGAGCAGCTCTCCCGCAGAAGAGTTACGGGCAGCAGACGATACTGTAGGGCTAGGCCTTCGATGGAGAGGATCGCAGCCTGCCTAGAATCATTGCTTTCTAGAGATGGAATACTTGCATCTCCAAAAGATTGAGGAGCTGGTGCATGAGGCGATTGAAGCGTGGCAGACATGGGCGCAAAAAGAGGTCAGGCTCCACCGGGGTTGAAATTCGGCGGGAATTGAAATGGTTCGGTAATATCAGAAGCGTCGAACACCATTTTAAGTCCCGACCCAGCCTCACCTGGCCGCAGCAACTCATACCGGCGGCCATTCCAGCGAAAGCGGTAATCCGTTTCGGCGCTGGATGGCTCTGGGTTGTACTCTGACTGAAAATAGGGACTATTAATATCTACCTTATTAGGATTTGGATTCCGGTATTGAAGAAGACGTAGCACATAAAATTCATCCCCCGTGGAGTCATCACGACGTTGAAAATTCAGTTCCTTGATGGCCGTGGCGCGACGATGCAGGCTTTCATTCAGCATCTCCAAACGCTGGATTGCGATCGTCTCCCGGCCTGCCTCAAAAGTGCCTGTCATGCTCACCATGACGATACTCGCCAGAGTGCCGATAATTGAAATCGTCACGATCAATTCCGTCAGCGAAAATCCAGCACGCCCAAGGCCCCTTTTCAGGAACCTAGCGAGTCGTGGATGATGCTGGCTGGAGGGATGTGACATGACTCGTCTTCAGTAATAGATGATGGCTCCTGCTGTAACCTTCAGCTCAGTCTTGGTCATTTTGGTGATGTCCGTCGGAAAGGTGACGGAGTACCCTTCAGGGAGAAACTGCGCCAGGGTGTTTTCTGAGTAAGCCAGATAGGACTTTAGTAAGGCGTATCTACTCTCTGGCGCAGTATCTTTATTCCAGTCTGTCGCGGCCTGCGTGCGCCCCCTGACCTGAATGAAAGTGGCCTGGGCCAGATTCAATGCCTCGGCACGGGAGATGGCCAGATTTCGCTCACTGTCACCGCGCATCCGAGTCACTGAAGGGATGGCCAAAAAGGCCACGATGCCGATGATGGAGACACAGGCGATCATCTCGATCATTGAGAATCCCCAGCGGCGCGGAGTTTGAGGAGAGGATAGATGACTTGTGTTCATGGTTTTTGTCATGGGTTCCGCTGTTTTATTGCTGTTCATTGACCAGCTCCACGGTGGGGAATCCGCCGTCCTGCCAAGTGGGCAGATTCAGGTACTGAGATGACCCTTTTAGAGCCGCTGAATAGAGTCTGTCAGTGCTGACGCGATAGGTTTCAAAATGCTCCGCCGTGGCCGTATCAAGATAACCATTTTTGACATTTGGATCTGTCGCCGCAGGATTGGGCAGTATCTGACTAAAGCGCGCGTACGTGGTGGCGAGTGCATTGTAAGAGGTTCTGATTCCATTCAGACTGCGGACCTGTGGGGTATTGCCCACTCGTGCCTGACCCATTACCCAGGCGATCAGTGACTCCTGAATCGCCGCCTGCTGCTGGCGCGCCACGATGCGGTTAGCGTCACGCGCACCATTTGAAATCGCACTCAGAGCCAGCGCGGACATGATGCCAATGATCGCAATCGTGAAGATCGCCTCGACGAAGGTGAAGGCACCAGCGGCCTTGGGTTTGGAGTGTGTGGATGAAATCATGGACATACTACATTAAATCATAATTATCATATTATCCATATTATTTAACCATACAATAACAAATATGCATATCTCATGGATATTCACGACTCACCGCCCCCCCACATCAGGGGCAGCCGCCACCAGTGCGCCCCTTGTTCAGATGGCTTTCTGACTTGTGTGGCGCTCAGGCAGAGCAAAAGCACCTGTTTGGCTCAGAAGGTCATTTTGACCCCTGCCACGAAACCACGACCACCAAGCGGCGCACGATCCTTCAAAAATGAGGTATGCTCACGCGCTTCGGCATCAGTCAGATTCACGCCTTTGACATAGAGGTCCCAGCTCACTGGCCCCTTGAACAAGCTGTAGGTGATGGCTGCATTCACCATGAAATAGCTGTCAGTCGGCAGCTCACCAGCACTGGTCCGATCCTGCGGTGCGGCATACACGCCCTCAAGTCGCGCGCCGAAGGCACCCCGCTGATAGGCGATGGCGCTAGTCAGGTGAAACGGCGGGATTCGTGGCAGCGGGGCACCCGTGCGGAGATCACGAGCACGCACAACATCAGCCCGGAATTCTAGATTCAGATTAGTCTGCTCAAATGGGACGGGCTTGTCCGTCAGCGGATGCAGCAGATGCACCGTGGTTTCTAACTCAGCGCCGATGAACTCAGCATCCGTCGCACGATACTCGACAATCGGGAAGCCCGATCCCGCATCCACCGCACCTGTCGGAAAGAGGCCGATGTAGTCGCTAAAACGATTATAGTAGCCGCCGACGCTGCCCGTCACCCAGCCCGTGCGTTTTCGCACATTCAAGTCGATGCCGATAGAGTGCTCCACGCCGAGTCCCACATCCCCCGCCTCGAAAATACCCGTCGCGATGTGTGCTCCATTGGCAAACAACTCCTGATACGTCGGTGCTCGCTCCGCATACGTCGCCGAGAGGGCGATTGCGTAATCCTCTGTGGGATTGTACACCGCGCCCAGAGATCCACTGAAGTTATCAAAAGCCCGCCCCTGCCCTGCTCCGAACGCTGGGTTGTCTGAGTCCTGAGACTCCACCGTGATGTGATCATAGCGGGCACCCAACTGCAACCGCACAGGCCCAACCGGAAGCTCCTCAAAGATAAAAGCACTGTTAGATCGCGTGAAAACCGTCGGCAAAAAAGCCTCCGCACCCTGGGCCGCAAAATCACTACCATCGGTCTGAAAGCCAAGCACTCCCTCCATGCCCGCGATCTTCTCATGCTTCACTTCCACACGGCCATCATAGCCCTCGTTCTTGAAGATGGTGCCTTCCTCCGTCCCTTCAAACTCCGTGTGTGCATAGTCCGACCAGGCAAAGCGGTAGTTGATCTCTTTGATCAGCGGCAGTGGCTCATAAAAAGCACCGCGCACATCTAACCGTACCTGCTCCATATCGATGCTTATCCCCTGCTCTGCCGGTGAGGCATAGTTCGTGTGAAAAGTCGTGAGAGAGGCTCCGATGAAGCCCCACT
>JBEBGU010000483.1:0-4218 GCA_040081325.1 Prosthecobacter sp. | reverse complement strand
TTTCAGTGACTGCTCGCGGGTTTGCAGCAGCAGCAGTTCTTTATCCAGCCGCTCCAGTTCATGCTCGATCTTCCGTCGCTGCTCTCTGATGGAAATCGCTCCTGTGTAGTCGCGGGCATCGGCGCGTTGCTTCTCTAGAGTCGTCAGCTCCAACAGGCTCTTTTTCATCGGTGTCAGACTGACCTCGATCATCGACCGCTCGAACTGAATGCGCGCGATCTCCAGCGTGTGCTGTGGCGGACTGTCTGCCGCAGAAAGTCGCGCGCTGGCTGCCATGACAGCCAGCCCGAGACAACTCCAGATGATCGAAAAAGTCTTCAAGGCAGAACGAGTGGTGATGCTATCTCACAGGCTCGTTTGAACAAGACATTTCATGTCGTAACACATCCGTGCTCGCCTTTTGCAGGACTTTTATGTCCAATGCGTTTCTTTCACTGCCTTCCCTCATACCACCATGCGCCTGCTCACGACCCTTGCTCTTCTAGTCAGCCTTTCAGCATCTGCTGCTGAATGGAAAATCTCCACCTTTGCCGGCACAGGCGAAAAAGGCGGCAGTGGTGATGGTGGCCCTGCCACAAAGGCGCAGATCGATAATCCATTCGGCCTCACACGCGGACCAGATGGGGCACTTTACTTCTGCGAGTACACTGGCCAGCGCATCCGCAAAGTCACTCCAGATGGCATCATCCACACCGTCGCAGGCTCAGGCCAAAAAGGCTACAGTGGCGATGGCGGCCCAGCTTTGCAGGCCACCTTCAATCTGCCACATGAGCTGCGCTTCGATGCTGCTGGCGATCTCTACATCGTCGATATGACCAATCATGCCGTGCGCAAAGTGGACATGAAGTCAGGCATCATCACCACACTCGCGGGTAACGGCATGCCCGGCTACAGCGGTGATGGCGGCCCCGCAGCTCAGGCTCAGTTCAAGCAGCCGCACAGTCTACAATTTGGTCCTGATGGCTCGCTCTATGTGTGTGACATCGGCAACCATGTCATCCGCAAGATCGACATGAAAAGCGGCTCCATCAGCACCTTTGCCGGTATCGGTAAAGCCGGGCCAACACCCGATGGCTTGCCCATCGTCGGCACGCCATTGAATGGTCCACGTTCACTCGATTTTGATAAGCAGGGTCAGCTTTGGCTTTGCATGAGAGAGGGCAATCAGGTCTTCAAATTTGATCTCGCTGCTGGCAAGATTCATCACATCGCAGGCACCGGAAAAAAAGGTCTCACGGGCAATGGCGGCCCCGCCAAAGAAGCCACTCTCAGTGGCCCCAAAGGCATCGCCGTGGATGCCGAAGGCAATGCCTGGCTCGCTGACTGCGAAAGCCACACCATCCGCATGGTCGAGGCGAAGACTGGCCTGATTCATCTCATCGCTGGCACCGGTCAAAAAGGCAACGGTGGTGACGGCGATCCCCTCAAGTGTGAGATGGGCCGTCCGCACGGCGTCTTCGTTGATGCAGACGGTTCTATCTTCATCGGTGATAGCGAGTCACATAAAGTGCGCGTGCTGAGAAAGTGACCCTCAATGTACTCAAGGTACGATCTCGACAGGAGTGCCGACTTTGACCTCATGGAAGAATTTCTCTGCCATGTGGCCCGGCATGCGGATGCAGCCGTGTGAGGCCGCATAGCCAGGAAGGTAGCCCTGATGCATGCCGACTCCGCCATAGACGCGCATAAAGTAAAACATCTTGGCTCCCTCAAAGCGCGTTCCAGGTGGGCGCGGGTCTTTGCGGTTGTCGATGTTTAGGCTGATGACGTTCCCATCGCGGTCCTCGTAGTCGCCGTAGATGGAGGACTTGTGATCGATGTCCTTCTCCATGATATGGTAGCGACCTGGGCGAGTATCATACCCTTCCGCACCCGATGAAATGGGCGAGCCGCCCGCGAGCTGACCGCCTTTGAAAAGGTACACCATCTGCTCACCGAGAGAAATCATGATGCTGGGCCGACCCTCGACATCATCTGCATTCCAAAAAGAGCCGTCATTGCGAGTGAGCCCTTTGATTTTGTCCGTGAGAAAGCGTGAGACGCGGGGGATGTCCCCAGTGACAAATCGGTGACCGTAGCGGAAGGCCGTATTGCTGCTGGTCTGAAGCGTATTGCAGCCAACGAGAGTCAGCGCCCAGAGAATTAGTAGCCGTGGTTTCATGTGAGTCCGTTCGCGGTTCAAAGCGTAGAGTTCAAGCCGCAAGTTGATGCACGGTCAATTCACGGCGGTGGTCCTGCTTGCCTGATGGTGAAGACCACATACTATCGCCTTCATGCGCGCCCTTTTCATCCGCCTACTCAACGGTTTCGCACTTTCATACGCTGAAGGGCGCAGGCCGGGCATCGGCTGCAATCCACGCCTCATGATGGCCGTGCTCGTGATCGGCGGCACGCTGGCTTACCACTACCTCGGCACCACCTCATATCAGAATGAATTCACTGGCCGCACGCAGCGCCTCGCCTATGCCAGTGCGCAGGAAGAAGTCGCTCTAGGTCTTCAGTCGGCACCCACCATGATTCGCCAGATGGGCGGTGAATCACGTGATGCTAAAAGCCAAGCCTTGGTGGATCGCGTGGGATCAAAACTCGTGCAGAGTACTCTGGCCCGGCAGACCGAGTACAACTTCGACTTCCACCTGCTCGGCGATACGCAAACGATCAATGCCTTTGCCCTACCAGGCGGCCAGATTTTTATCACTGAAGCGCTGCTGCGGTTGCTGAAAAATGAAGACCAACTCGCAGGCGTGCTCGGACATGAAATCGGTCACGTCGTCGGTCGTCACTCGAATGAGCAGATGGCCACGACCAAGCTCTGGAGCGGACTCGCTCAGGGCGCTGGCATCTTGCTTTCAGACGGTCAGAGCAATGCGGGCTCACAGATCGCGCAGGCCGTGGCAAACTTCCGCGTCATGAAATATGGCCGCGATGATGAACTCGAGTCAGATGCGCTCGGC
Source organism: Prosthecobacter sp. (assembly GCA_040081325.1). Taxonomy (GTDB): domain Bacteria; phylum Verrucomicrobiota; class Verrucomicrobiia; order Verrucomicrobiales; family Verrucomicrobiaceae; genus Prosthecobacter. The sequence continues at coordinate 1,264 of JBEBGU010000483.1, read as the reverse complement.
GTGCGCTTTCTCATCGAAGCCGGCTACAACCCAGAAGCCATGATCGGCGTCATGGAGATCCTGGCCAAAGCCGCCAGCGGCAGCCGCCAGCCTGAGATGCTCAGCTCACATCCGAACCCCGAAAACCGCGCAGAAAAGATCCGCGAACTCATTGCTCAGCAGCGCGCTGGCAAGCATTGATTTTGTTAGCGTTCATCAGCCGTTAAGAACTCTTCATGTCCGACGAATCCCACCACGAACGCGAACTCGGCGGCCAGCTCCTTGCCAGTGTTTCACGCTCCTTTTATCTAACGCTGAAAGCGCTCCCGCGTGAGCTGCGTGAGCCCATTTCTCTCGCCTATTTACTCGCTCGGACGGCTGATACCATTGCCGACACGGCCAGCGTCAGTGCCAGTGTTCGGCTCGATTGTTTGCAGCAGTATCAGGCACTGATTCAGCAGCCAGATGAAACCACGCAGCAAGCCTTGGCAGCACGCATCGCCCAGGACTTCGTGCCCCAGCAAAAGGATGAGGCAGAGCGCCGACTCATGGAGCGTTTCACCGATGGCCTTGCTTGGCTGCGAGCCATGAGCGGCGCACCGCTCAGCGCCATTCAGCACGTACTGGAGCGCATCATCCACGGGCAGCGACTCGACATTCAGCGCTTCCCATCGGACGGCGAATTGCGCTGCCTGAAGAGTTCCGAAGAACTCAATGAATACACCTGGCTCGTCGCAGGCTGTGTGGGTGAGTTTTGGACGGAGATGTGCGGGATCGAGAAGCCCGCATCTCTTGATCCGAGCGTGAGTCTAGAGCAGATGAAAATATGGGGAGCCAGCCTCGGCAAAGGCCTTCAGCTCATCAACATCTTGAGAGACATCGGAGAAGATGTCCGTGATGGCCGCTGCTATCTCCCAGGTGCGAATCCTGCGGAGGTTCAGTCAAACAATCGTGTCTTGCAGCCTCTATGGCATGATTGGTTAGCCACCTGCCGCCAGCATCTCGACAGTGGGCTGTACTACGTCCAGCATGTCGCCGACGGAAAGCTGCGTTACGCCACTTCCCTGCCCCTGCTACTGGGAGCTAAAACACTCACCCGAATGCAGTCGGCCTCATGGGAAGAATTGCAGCTCGGTATCAAGATCAGTCGCGTGGATGTCGCCATGATCCTCGCAGAGGCCGCCATCGCCTGCCGCTCTGCGGATGGTGTGGCGCGGCTGTTCAAGAAGCTCAGTCGTTAAATCGGCGGCATGGCAACTCGTGCTGTAGCGGCGCGTTCGTGGAG
>JBEBGU010000482.1:0-4221 GCA_040081325.1 Prosthecobacter sp. | reverse complement strand
AGTCTCTGGAAAGAACCTTCCTCCATTGATCATCGAAGCCTTCACGAGCCAATCGCAGCAGACCTCCTGCGAGATCAATTTTTAGACGCTTCGAGGCATGTGGGTAGAGCTTCCACAGGAATGCTGCGAGGCCGGTGAGATGACACTTCTTGGCGATCTCCAATGCCAGCGTCTTCGTTACATCGTGCATATCGGGCGCTTCAAGCCAGCCACAGAGCTGGGATTCAAGCTGAGCGTGTTTGAGCGAGGGGAAGTGCGCCTGCCTGACTCCTGGATCGAGCACTTCCGCCTGCTGGGTGCGCTGAAGAAGTGCCTCGACGATGTCATGCCGATCCTTTTCAGAAAGTGTGGCGGCATCAAGCCTCAGCAGGACTAGTGGATCATCTCGAAGCAGCATCTGCCGGAACTCCGACTGCATCTGCGCCAGCCAAGCAGCAACACTGGCGAGAGGCGGGAAGACGGCCCATCCACCCTCCTGAGTGGTGCCGAAGAGGAGGCGGAGCCGCTTTTCATCCAGTTGTTGGAATGCGATCCAGTCGGCAGCGAGCCACTCCTGATGCACCTGACTGGCAAAACGCCAAGCTGGACCTTCTCCAAGTCGCTTCATCAGACGAGTGTGATGAATGATGGCGTCAAGATCGGCAAGCTGGACAGGTTTCCGCTGACCATGCCAGAGTTCGTCGGTGTGAGCGAGGTCTGTGGTAGTGAGTGATGAGTCAGCGGCCATAGCTGCCCCGATGTGGAGGGCAGGTTTGCCAGACCAGATCATGCAAGCAGCGAGGCGGCCCGCTACACGTTGACGCCACTCGGGATCGGTACTCGATTTTTCCCAGCGGAGTGTGTCGTCGGGACTGTCAGCCAGCCGACAGTGACGGTTCACTTGGTCGCTGATGATCTTACCGTGGCTGGTGGCGAGTTGCCGAGTCTGCGAGAATTCATCCAGCAGTTCGCGCATGGCTTGGGGCCAGCAGGCGATGCCGGCGAGTTGCTGGTCTTGCATCTGCTGCGAGAACTTGTCTGCCTCGCTGCCAAAGCGGCACTGGAGCGTCGCGACTACATCGGAACGCCGCAACGGGCACAAGATCAGGCGTGGGAACTCGTTGAGTTGCCAGAGACTCGCGAGTTCGCTCACGGCTGGGGCAGGCCAGTCGGCCCAGCGGCAGGAGAGGGCCAGACGAAGCGCCGGTTTGCCATCGGGACCGAGTCGGGTGCCGAACCAACGACGAAGCTGCTGCACGAAACGCGGGTTGAGGAGAAGCGCTTCGTCCAAGCCATCGAGTATGAGGCGAAAGGTTCCTGAGGCGGTGTTTTTACCCACCAATAAATCGTCGAGGGCAACTCCTGGAGCTGAGGCAATGTCAGCGACCTCCACCCGCAGAGAGTCGCCTAGCCAACCATGTTTGTCTGCGAGCACGAGTTCACGACTTTTCCCAGCCCCTGGCCGACCGAGGAGGAGAACAAAAGGGGTGTCCTTCCAAGCCTGTAGGGGGCCGATGCCTTGGATTGATGGTTCAAGCAGCCAGTCCAACGCATTTGCATTGCCGTGTTCGGACATGAACGATTGATCGAGCTCAGGATGAAGATCCCACGAGGATTCAGGCACCCAGAAACGAGTCCACGGCTCCCAGCCTGAGGCTTCAGACGGAGAGGGAGATATAGTTTGATTCAAACTGGAATTCGTGTTCGACATTCGCGATTCGCGAATACAGTAACGCGATCTCACAAATGCTCAAGCCTCACGACATTGTTATTGCCCTAAAACTCCTCCAAGCCACCGAGGAGTCTGTGCCAACCTATGCCGAGCTGGCGAGTGTGCTGAAAATGAGTGCTTCCGAGGCGCATTCATCCGTGGCTCGTGGGCTGGAGGCGGGGCTGCTGCGCAAACCGCTGCCGGATTCCAAGAGGACGATGCCGATCCCGGTCCGAGCCGCACTGGCGGAGTTTTTGGTGTCTGGGGTGAAGTATGTCTGGCCTGCGGTGCGGGGGCCGGCCACGCGGGGCATTCCCACAGCCGGTAGCGTGCCCGCCGTGGCGTCTTTGCTGGGTATGCCGCAGCCTGAGCTACCGCTGGTCTGGCCGCATGCGGAGGGGACGCTGCGAGGGGAGTCGGTGGAGCCGCTTTATCCGCGAGCGGCGTCGGTGGTGGCGGGAGATGCTGCTTTGCATGAGTGGCTGGCCTTGATCGACATCCTGCGACTCAAAACCGGGCGTGAGGCCGCGCTGGCCTCCGCTGCCATCCAGAAAAAACTTCAATGAACGACCAACTCAATGCCCAGCAGTGCCGTGAGATCATCGCCAAGCTGGCGGTGCTGTTGCCACAGGCGCTGGCGGTGCAGTTTCCGAGGCTGCCAAGGTTTGATTTTGAAATGGAGGACGAGGAGAGCGCCGTGCGGACGCGGTGGGACCCAGTTTTCACCGGCGGCGGCATCGTGAGCATGCTCATCACTGATCCTGAAGCACCGCAGGCATTGTTCACGAAGGATGTCGATCTGGTGCTGGAGATCGCAAGCCATCGAGAGTTCTTCGCGATGGAGAAAGCGCTGGAGGGCGTGGGGTTCCGGCGTCCACACGATGAGTATGCGGAGCCTGCCACATGGGAATGGAAAGGTGTACGAATTGATTCGCTGCCTCATCGCCCCATACAGTTCATGCCTCACAACCGCTGGTTTGTCTTTCTGATGAAAGACGCGGAGCAAGTCGAGGTGCTGCCGGGGTGCAGAGCTTGGCGAGCGTCCGCACCCTGTTTCCTCGCCACGAAGTTCGAGGCCTTTTTCAGCCGTGGTCAAAACAACTTCCTGAAGAGCAAGGACATCGGCGACATCCTCGCCGTGGTGACTGGACGGAGCGAGTTGTTGCAGGAGATACAGCAAGCAGCGCCGGATGTGCTTGGTTTTTTGCGGCAGAGCTTTGGCTGGCTGCTGGAGCAGCGTCATTTCATGGAGTGCCTATCAGATCTCGTGCCGGAGAAACTGCGGGAGGAGACGGTCATTAAGCGGATGAGGACCATCGCTGGCTGAGCGTCGGCATTTGCCCATACAATGGATGCATTGCGCAATATAAATTTTGCACGACGACCCATAGCGAGGACTTCATCTGGAGTAGAGCAGACATTTCTGCTTCAACGAACTTTCCAGATCTTCACATCGTCGATCCAGACCGTGTTGTTCACCAGGAAGCTGAACCAGCGCTTCATCGGATGTACGAAACCTTCGGAGCGGTGTTTGGCGAGCAGCTTGCCGTCGATGCTGAGGCGCATTTCATCGCCCTCAGTGACGAGGACGAGTTCATGCCACTCGGTATCGGCTTTGTAGGGAACGGTAATGCTCTTGGTCTTGAGTAGAGCTTCGAGATCAGCGGGGATTTTCTCCTTCTTTGCCACTGCATCGTCGCGGCGCTTACGGTTCTCCAGATTCATGATGCCGGTCTTGTGATCGATGAGCGTGATCGAGCTTTGGCTAAGAATGCCATAGCACAGATGCCCCGCATGAACGCCGGTGGTCGTCTCGCGATCCACGTAGCCAAGTTGTAGCGTCTCCGCTTTGCTCAGGCCTGGAAAACGAAAGCGGATCACCGCACCGCCATCCGTGAAGCCTGCCTCATGATGAATGTGCGCCGCGTGCTTCGCTTCAATGGAAGCACTGGCGATTTTCAGGATGCCTTCATCCAGATCGGCCATCTTGATCTTCGGCACACGATCCGCCGTCGCGCTGTTCCAGCCGTTACCGATGGCCTTGGCTAAATTACCATCTTCATCGCGCTCAAAGGCATCGTGGAAGATGAGCATACCTTTGGCGCTGAGCCATGCGGCATCATGGATTGGTTCGGCGGCATTGGCAGCGAAGGCTAGGAGCAGGAAGGCGATGGATTTCATGAGAATAGGATGGCTTACTTCACCTTCATCACGCCGCGCATGATGACCCAGTGGCCGGGGAAAGTGCAGACGTAGGGGTAGTCGCCGGGTTTTGTCGGCGCGGTGAAGCGGAGGGTTTCAGCGGTGTTCGGATTCAGCAGCTTGGTGTGGTGCAGGATCTTATCGGTGACGGGAATGAAGTCCTTTTTGATGCCGTCGGGATCCTTGGCCATTTCGTTGCCGGCGAGGCCAATTTCTTCAACGCTACCTGGTAGGCAAATGGCAAGATTGTGCGGCGTGGCGTCGGGGTTGTTGAAGACGAGACTCACAGGCTGCCCGGCCTTCACGCTGAACTCGGTTTTGTCGAAGAG
>JBEBGU010000481.1:0-4222 GCA_040081325.1 Prosthecobacter sp. | reverse complement strand
CTCCACTCTCGCTCATACCGCGCCAGCCGAACCCGCAGTGAAGGAAATCATCGTCGGCACCGTGCGCCTGAATCTCGATGCTCGTGTCGCCACGCAAAAAGATGTGCCGCTTGTTCTCACGCCTGTGGAGTTCGACATACTCACCTCGCTCATGAAATCTCGTGGTCGCATCAAATCGCGTGAGGCACTCATCGAGTCCCTGCGTGAGCGCCTATACGAAGTCTTCGACCGCAGCATTGATGTCCACATCGCCGCTCTCCGTAAAAAGCTCGGTGATGACGCCCATGAACCCCGCTACATCCGCACCGTGCGCAGCGCTGGGTACATGTTTATCAATCCAGCGGCGTGAATGTGAACATCTCCTTGCATCCGACTGCCTGTGGCCTTACAGCGCGCGCCTCATGCAACCGACCAACAAGTCCGTTTTGACCGACCTCCAGGCGTTTGACGTGGCGAGCCTTAAAGGCCGCCTGCTCGAACTCCGGAGGTATCTTTGACTTACCGAGACTCACTGAAGAGTTGTCGGCGCTCGAACATAAAATGACCGCCGCCGGTTTCTGGGACAGCCAGAATGCCGCGAAAAAAGTCATTGAACGCGCCAATGTCATCAAGCGCCAGATTTCGCCGTTGGGTGAGCTGGACTCACGGGTAGAGGACTTTCCCGTGCTCATCGAACTCGCCAAAGAACAGGGGGACGTGCAGAGCATCAAAGAAGTGCAGACGGAGTTTGATGCGCTCAATAAAGCCATCGCCAATTACGAACTCGATCTGCTTCTCAAAGGTCCGTTTGATCGTGGCAATGCCTTCCTCGTCATTCACTCCGGCGCTGGCGGCACAGAGGCCTGCGACTGGGCTGACATGCTCATGCGCATGTTTGTGCGCTGGTGTGAGCGCCGTAAATACAAAGTCCAAATCATCGACCATCAAGAGGGCGATGACGTGGGCACACGCTCCGCCACTCTGGAAATCATCGGCGAGAATGCCTATGGCTTCCTCCAGGCCGAGCGCGGCGTGCATCGCCTCGTGCGCATCTCCCCCTTTGATGCGGCGAAGAAGCGCCACACATCTTTTGCCTCCATCGACGTCACGCCTGACAATGAAGAGGACATCGACATCGAAGTGCGTGATGAAGACCTCAAGGTGGACACCTACCGCGCGGGCGGCAAAGGCGGCCAGAACGTGAACAAGGTGGAAACCGCCGTCCGCATCACCCACGTACCGAGCGGCGTCATCGTCGCCTGTCAGGTGGAGCGCTCACAGCCCAAGAACCGCGCCAAAGCCATGGCGATGCTCAAGGCCAAACTCTACCAGATTGAAGAAGACAAGCGTCAGGCCGAGATCTCACGTCAATACGGCGAGAAGACCGACATCGGCTGGGGCAGCCAGATTCGCAGCTACGTTTTCCAACCCTACCAAATGGTCAAAGATCACCGCACCGGCGAAAAGACCAGCAGCGTCCAGGCCGTGATGGACGGCGATCTCGACGCCTTCATGGAAGCCAAACTGCGCGGCAAAAAAGCCGGTGCCGATGATGCGGCTGATGATGTCTAACCCCCCCCCAGATTAGCTTTGGATCGGGCTTCGAGCAGTGCAGCGTGGAGTGAGGATTGTAACCAACTGAAAACCACCGTCAGTATTGATCTGTAGAATGTAGCCGTAGCGCCTGCCGAGCATCAGAAGACGGCAGCAAGGGCAGTGGACAGCAGCAAGATTGGAGATGGAGAGTGCGATGGACGTATAGCAGCTAATCAAAAAATAGAAGACCAGAAAACTAAACCTGCCCAAGGAGGCACAGTAATCGCTGTCCTGAATTGACCCTGCCCCTTTCTTGCCCAAATGAAATATGGCGCTCTGTTGCTAGTTGTATTCAGTTGCTCATGTGGCAAGCAAACGTCCGTGAATAGTTTGGAGGCGGCATCGTTCTTCAAGGAGAAGGTTCACTTGGAATTGATTGAAGCTGTCGAGCATCAAGATGTTTCGGAAATTGAATCCATCATTCGGCGTGGATTGAGTCCCAATTTTACAGGGAAACAAGAAATGAGTCCCCTGTTCTGGGCTATTATGAAGCAGCGAAAACGATCCTGGTCCAAACTGCTCGAAATGGGCGCTGACCCGAATTTGATAACAAAATCCAAAGTCATCTCCGATGGTGCCTATTCTGCGATGTACTATGCAGTGATCTCGGAGGATCCACACTATCTTTCAACAGCTTTGCAACACACAGGAAATCCGAGCTTAAGGGAAAGAATTGAAGGGAGAACGCTACTTTTTGCTGCCATCGACAACAAAAGGGTGGAGAACATACGCATGCTGGCAAAGCACGGTTCCGACCTCAATTTTAGAGGTTTAGGCGGAGTCACTCCACTGATTACGGCAGCACTTAATGATGACTTTGGAATTGTTGAATTGCTGATGTCGCTTGGTGCCGATGCTTCTATTGCTGACGACACTGGCAACACTCTCGCTTTTCTCCTTAAACGTCATGAAAATCCTGAACGCTACCCGAATGCCAAAAGACGTGTAGTCCAAGAACTACAAAGACTAAAGCTTTGGTGAACAGGGACAAACAAACCGATCCAGGACTTGAAGATGCGGATTATTGAAGCCGCGAGCTAACCAATGGTATTGGCCGTGCCAACTCACTTGAAAAATGAAATCAGGACTATGTTGAAGTGGGATCGCCCTCACTCCTTAGCCCATAGCTTGCCTTGCTTGAGCCACTCGCTCATGAGATCACGAAAAGCCTTCACAGGCGGGGAGTCGTCTTCGGGATTCCAGACCATCATGAGTGGGACGGTGCAGGTCGGTGTGACGGAGATGTAGCGGAGTGATGGCGACATCGATGCAGCGGCGACGCTGTCGGTGGCGATGCCGAGTCCGGCACCGGCTTCGACATAACTGAGCACGGTGCCCATGAGGCTGGGACTGTAGGCGATGCGCGGCGTGAAGCCTGCGGTGCGGCACGCGGCGAGCATTTCGTCATGCAGGCCGACGCCTTCACGACGGGCTAAAACGATGAGGGGTTCCTGAGCCAGAGACTTCCAGGTCACGGACTTCTTTTTGGCCAAAGCATGCCCAGCAGGAACCACGATGCCGAGCGGCTCTTTACGCAGTAGTAGCGTGCTCAGCGCGCGCTCACCCTGACCGGGCAAGGGACGTGTGAGGGCTACGGACAGGCGACCTTTGGCGACCATTTCCCAGATGCGCTCAGGCGTGCGTTCTTCGAGATGCACGGAGACTTTGGGGAAACGCTGCCGGTAATCATGCAATAGCCTGCCGAGAAATTGCTGTGTCGGTGGGCCGATGTAGCCGAGCCGTAGCTCACCCTCTTCGCCCAGGGCGGTACGCTTCACCCGGCGCAGTGATTCCTCTAACCGCTCCAGGATCACAGCGGTCTCGGTGAGTAAAACGGAACCCGCTGGGGTGAGGGCAAAGGTGCGGCGGTTGCGGTCGATGAGCCTCATGCCGAGTTCATGCTCCAGCTCCTGCACGGCGCGTGAAAGCGCTGGCTGTGCGATGCGCAGTCGCTTGGCCGCGCGGGAAAAGCTGAGTTCCTCCGCGACGGACTGAAAGTAGCGTAGATGTCGCAGGTCCATGGGCGCTTCTTTAAACGGCAGCCCTGCGCCTGACAACAACTCAAAGCCGAGTTGCACAATGGCTGCTGTCTGGCAAGTCTGCCCGACCATGACACGCCCCGAAGCTATCCAGCAGATCCGCGACTCCGCGAAAGCGATCGCCCTTCAGATGATGAAGATCCATCCCGCTCTGCCACACCTCCAAGATGCGGAGACGATGGGAGACAGTTTGAAGTCTCTGCACGAGATGACCGTGCAGATCGAGACGATCAAAAAGAAGATCGGGAAACTGGAGCGTCAGGATGACAGCACGCTGCTGTGATTACTTCGCCACAGCCTTCTGCACCTCTTGGAAAGGCGATGTCACACCGAGTGTGCTCGGAATGAATTCATCTGTGCGGAAACAACCCGCAGGCAGGCCTTCGGCATTGATGAGGTTGGCACCTTCAGGCCATGCGGCCCAGGCGTAGCGGACGCCGATAGGAGCTGGCACGGCGTCACTGAAGACGATGACTTCGTTGTTCTCAATCTTGGCCTGAGCCCAGACCCATTTCTTGTCGGCACCAGCGAGCATGAAGCCTTGCAGCTTGTCGCCGTTCTTGAAGGCGAGACCTTTGCCGGTGTGCGTGAACTTGAGCGTCACCTGG
>JBEBGU010000480.1:0-4232 GCA_040081325.1 Prosthecobacter sp. | reverse complement strand
GACCAGCGATTTATTCGCCGGGACGCCTCTTCGTGACCCATTTAGGTCATGAGCACATTGGACCCACTCGGTCCCTCTCCTGCCATTGCGGCACCCGATGGGGCTGCGATGAATCGCCTGAGCGATTCATCACACCACCCGTCCCGCAGGATGTGACCAGTCGTCCATCCTCGGCACCGGCCCTTAGCACGTCCCATTGCGTGGTGCCTACAACCCCACAGCACCCAAGAACGAACACCTCATGTCAGACAATTCGACTCAACAAGGCAACCGTCGCCGCCGTACCCGCCGCCCAAATGGCGGTCAGGGTGGCCAAAGCGGAGGCTTCTCCGACCGCCGCACATCCACCCCACGCGGCGGCGTCCCCAAGCAGACAGGCTTTCAGAAATTCCTGAGCTTCTGCACCTTCGGCCTGCTTGGCAAGCCAGCCACCCTGCCCAAAGCTCAGCGCAGCGGAACTCCTACAACCTCTGATCGCGGCCCCCGGGCTGATCGCCCAGATCGCTCGGACTCTTCCCGCCCGCCTCGTGAGCCACGCGCACGCCGTGACTCCACCCCAGTCGATCCATCGAGTATCTTCACAGATCGTCTCTATGTTGGCAACCTCTCCTACGACGCCTCTGAGAGCGATCTTTTCGAGCTCTTCAGTGGCCTCGGTAGCGTCCGCAATGCTGAAGTCGTCGTCAACAACCGTACCCAGCGCTCCAAAGGCTTCGCCTTTGTCACCATGGGGTCAGTCGATGAAGCCCGCCGTGCCGTAGCCGAACTCAGCAACAAGGACTTTATGGGGCGCCCCATTCAACTCAGCGGCGCTAAGCCCATTGGAAGCGACGATCGTTCCGATCATAACGACGAATCAGACTCCTAGTCTTTGGCTAAATCAGACTCCTAAAGCCCGCCTCCCCCTTCGGAGAGCGGGCTTTTTTGTGGGTTCAAATCGACCTTCCGCCCGCCGCTAGAAGGTATTCTAAAAAGCACTTTTGCTTGGACGCCGCCGTGTGGAGACTGATGTTTCCGGGGGACACCTCTCCAGCGACGGTGGCAGCTTGCTGCTGCTGCGCGAGATAGATCCCGCCGAGCGCCTCTGCGAGCAGCTCGCCGCTTGCTTCACCGACAGGCGCAAGCGCCGCTTCGTCGAGCATGATCTCGCCGCCATGTGCGGCCGCGCCGATGTGCTCGGCGAGGTTCGCCACCTCCCGCAAGACAAAGGCAAGCCGCTGGCTGGCAAGAGCACGCTTAACCGTCTGGAACTGGGCGCTCATGGCACGAACCTGCGGACCAAAAAGATCGCCGCTTACGCTGATCAAATTGAGGCGCTGCTTTTGACCCGTAGCGTGGCGGCCATCCCGCACCAGAGCAAAGTCATCATCCTGTACTTCGATGCCACGGACGAACCCGTGCATGGCCGCCAGGAGGGGCGCTTCTTCCACGGTCATTACGACGCTCATTGTTATCTGCCGCTCTACTGGTTGTCTCAGGCCCCGCCTCACGGGGCCTTCGCCCTTCGGGCAGCCTGCGGCTGGCTGTCTCGCTCCGCTCGGCTTTGCGGCGACATCCCGCTGTGGGCACAACTGCGCACCGCCGACCGCGATGGCACGCTGGAGGCGCCGCAAAAGATCATCCCCGCTATCCGTGATCGCTTTGGCAAGCGCACTGCCATCCTCGTGCGCGGCGACTCGGGCTTTTGCCGCGAGCCGATCATGGCGTGGATCGAAGCGCAGCAAGGCGTGCATTACATCCTCGGCCTGGCCCGCAACAGCAGGCTCGAAGCCATGCTGGAGCCCGCGTTTTGGCAGACAGCGGCACAGCTCGACGAGGAGGCCGTGCTCTTCGCACGAGCCAGCGGAGCGCACTCGCCGCAGGAGCTAGAAGGCACCGCACGCAAAACAGCTGGAGCCGCGAGCGCCGCGTCATCGGCAAAGCGGAGGTGACAGGCGGCAAACGCAACCCTCGCTACATCGTCACTGATCTCACAGGCAGAGAAGAGTGGGCGCTGAGCGAGGCCGCCTTTGCCGACGGTCAGGCGCTATACGAGGAAGTGTACTGCGCCCGTGGCGACATGGAAAACCGGATCAAAGAGCAGCGGATGGACATGTTTGCCGACCGCACCTCCACTGCGCATCTGAAGAGCAACCAGTTGCGGCTGTGGTTCTCCACCTTCGCGTATATCTGCTCATGCGGCAGGTGCGTCATGTGGCGCTGGCAGGCACTCGGCTGGCGAAAGCCACGGTGGGCACCATCCGGCTACATTTGATGAAGATCGCCGCGCGAGTCACCGTCAGCGTCAGGCGGCTGCATGTGCGGCTGTGCAGCGCTTGCCCGATGAAGGACGTGTTTGCCACCGCGCACGGGCGATTGCGGGCGCTGGCGTGAACGGGAAGAGCAGGATTGACCATCAAACCGGGGCGCCGGAGGGAGCCTCATAGGCTCACGAAGGAAACAACCCGTTGCGGAGCATCAAACACAAGCCTTGGCGCATCCAAACAGCACATCAGGCACGCCGCCGTCGTCCAGACCACGCTTCCACCAGAAAAAACCAGCCCTCAGCCGAAAAAACGGCTCGGTGCTATGGGTGTAAGAAATGCGAGTTAAGCACATGAAGTCGAGGCGCAAAACCCGCGTTCTAACAGGTCCTTGATAGTAAAGAATAACGAATCTTCTGGCGCGCTCAAACCGTTGAAATCCAGCACCCAAGCATTCCTTTCGAGGAGTTTACTTTATTCCCTCGCAGGATAAAATAATCCTTGGCAGATGTAGCTCCAATGTGTTTACATCAATGCTCAACCAGAAATATGCCTTTAATTTTCAAATCGGACTTAGCCTCGCACTCAAGTTCGAATTCAAAGCCAACCAACAACAACGATCTCACACCTTTAGTTAGGTGCTGATAAATCAATGCTTTATGGGTCTTTCTAACCAATCTTCCAACATCAACAGCAAACATCATGCCAGCCTCCGTGTCGCGGAGAGGAGTGATAATGTTAATTTGTTTATTTTCGAAGATTTGTGCCCTCACCGCCCTTTTGTCTGGTCGTTTTGATTCGCTTTCGCTGTTTCCCCAAATTTTTTTCGCTTCCCTTTTTTAAATTAAGTCTCCCTCAAACCTTATGAATACTCCCAACCAACCCGTCTCACTCCCAGAGCGTCTGATTCATCGTCTGCGTCGTCCGATTTGGAAGACCACGGTTTCCTCGATTCTGTTGGCGCAGTTTGCCCTGTGGAGCGTTCAGGTGAATGGCGCTAATCTGTCGTGGGACGCGGTCGTCACAGGCAGTGCTGGCGGCGGAACGGGCACCTGGGACGATTTAACGACGAACAACTGGTTTAACGGAGCCAATGTTCAGTGGAATAATACGAACTTTGATACAGCCGTCTTTGGGGGAGCGGCTGGCACGGTAACACTGGGCATGCCGATCACGGCTGGCGGGCTGACTTTCAATACCAACGGCTACCTTTTGACTGGAAGCACGCTGACGTTGGCTCCGCCATCAGGTGTCAATTCCCCGCTCGTGGCGGTAAATGGCCTCGGCACACGAGCCACCCTCAGTTCTCTCCTCAGTGGTACTTCAGGCTTCACCAAGTCGGGTAATGGTACACTCAAGCTTACGGCGAATAACGCCGGTCTGAGTGGCGACATCGCCATCAAGGCGGGCAACGTGGTCATCAGCAATACCAACCAGCTTGGCGCAGGCACGACGGCGATTGGTGTAGTTGGCATTGCCGGTACAGGCAACCCGGGTTTCACCGGCGGCAGCTTGGTGCTGGATGGTTCAGCGGGTGGTGTCAATCTCACACGTGAAGTTTCCGTTTCTGGCCGTGGCCCAGGTGCGGCCAATGCGAGTGGTGGCTTGGTGAGTGTTGGTAATAACACGATCGCTGGCGGCCTCGTGCTCGGCTCCGGCGCTTCAGAAGGCCGCGCGGTGGCTACGCACGGCATCACCACGATCAGTGGCGGCGGGATGTATCTCGGCACGGGTGCGAGCAATATCCTCTACGGCAATGGCAACTGGATCGTCAGCGGCCAGGTTACCGGCAGTGAAGTGGCCACCGACCGTCTGGTCAAGGCCGGCAACGTTGTGACCACCACGCTGTGGTTGCAAAATGCGAACAACAGCTTTGCTGAGTCCCTCCGTATCGACAGTGGCACGGTCCGTGTCTCCACCAACAGCGCCCTTGGCCGAAACCTCGGCACCCAGTCGCTTGATCTCAATGGTGGTCGTCTTGAAGTCCGC
>JBEBGU010000479.1:0-4241 GCA_040081325.1 Prosthecobacter sp. | reverse complement strand
AATTCTTCCAGCCCGGCGACAAGACTCCGCCGGCATGGAGCAGCGCGATGTACTTCCGCATCTTCGAGACCGACCCCCACTTCCGTGGCAAAAGCGGCCTCGAAAACGAACCCCACGACTACGCAGCCATGGACCTCAACCAGGACGGCAAACTCGACCTCGCCCTGCTCGTACATGACCGGCTGCTGATCTACCTGCGGAAGTGAGTTCCCGTTCGGAGTTCCCGGCCTCAGCCGGAACGAAGGCCGATGGAGGACGACACGAAACTTCGATAGAGGGACAGACACTTGGCTCCCCTGCCGACAAAACCCCGTCGGCTATAAAGCTGCTGACAAAGCTCACGATCTGTGAATGATCTTCAGTTTTTGGCAGAAACAAAAATTCTATATGAAACCAACTCCCCAATATTTCGTAGCCGTTGTGGTTTCGTTGTTCGCCGCGGCATGGGCCATTTCAGGAATCGGAAGAAGCATTATTCGGCCAACAATCAGCCCGGACGCTGAAGCGTATGCGGAGCTTAGCTTTGCCGCTAAAAGCGGCTTATACTCGGAGATTGAGAGTCAGGCTTCCAAGGCCTATTCGAAGGCAAGTGACCCCGACATTCGGAAGTTTTCGGAATTCTTGATGAGACATGCCCGCTACGCACAGCGAGCAGGCGTTTCAACAATTGAAGAAGGTGGTTCGTTCACAGGTTTTGGGAAGAGTTTTGTTATAGGCTTTTTGAATCCGTTGCACGGATTGGAGGGCCTCACCATGTCCATCGAAGTCTTGTGGAACGACTATAACACCATAGCAAGCCAACTCGACAAGAGATACTATGGAGTATTTCGTCGCTACGAATTTGCCGAGACATGCGGAACAGTCATTTGGTGGGTCTGCCTAATCGGCGGAGTTTGGGCATACATCAGTTTTCGGAAGGAATTTGAGCCGACTTTGTTAGCTACAGTTGCGCCTTTTGCTTTTCTGGGATTGCAAGAACCTGTCGAGATTCACAAGAGAATTGGCAGTAAAGCTCCGACAGCGACGCGCAAAAGTAAGAAGCCGACAAAACGGATGGCAACGCAAACTAGCCCCAGTGTTAGCGATGATCCTCCATAACTTTAGCCTCGATTCTGCGTCAAACATTAGCCAACGCTATGACGTTCAGAGAACCCTGGGCTATGATGCAAAAGCCCCTTTGGGCTTGAGTGTCAACGCCCGCGATCTGATTTTGGGATGACGACCCGGTCAAGGAAGTGCTCATCGTCGAGTTTGAGCGAGAGGGACAACCTCGATAGAGGGACAGACACTTTATGGTCTTCAGCAATCATCTGCTTTTTATGATTGCCTAAACTATTGGCAATTTGAGCAATCACACCGCCGCAGTGTATTTACTGGCGGATCGCCTACTAGAACTTTGTCCATCTTCAGTCGAAAGCCTATGAACGAAAGCTCATGATCCTCTGCGGGTGGACGATATTCATCCTTGAACTCGAAGCTCCACCAAGCCTTATGAAGCACGCCGCTGCGGTCGGTGACAACAATTTGGCAGCGATACTCACCCGCCTTCAATTTGCTTCCATTCATTCTTAACTCCACTTCCGTGGAGAGATTTAAAGTGGGATGAGGCGATGTCTGAGACCCTTGCCAGAGGCCAAAGTCCACATAGCGTGAACTCTCGATTGGAAGAAAATCCAATCTCGGTTGATTGAGATGAGTCCATTTTAAGGAAACGGGCACGAAACTAGGCGACGGCTGCCAAGGCAGTGCATCATCAATCCAGTTTCCACCCCGAGGCTGCACACGCTCAAGATTATCGATCAATACTTGGACATCTTTGGCCTCATCTTTTCCATGGTTGATTAGTTTCAAGCGAAACATCACTTCTTCAGGTCTGCTCATTCCAGTTCTGGCAGAGACGATTTGTGCGTACGGCGCACAATCTTGCCATTCGAGATGAACCTTCACCGGGAATAGCCATCTGTGGATTACACCTTTGAATAAAGCGACAACGACCGCGACAAATGTCGCGAGCGCACCTGCCCATGTCCCAGTTGCAGAACAAAATTCGTAGCCACTCATGCTACATGGGTATCACCAAGTTAGTTTCGCACAACAGCGAGCACAGCTCGTGGCGGCACTGAAGGTACCACTTCGTCCGCTCGTTGTACCGCAAGTACCCTACGTCACCAGCACTCGGCCTCGCCCTCCTCGTGCATGAACGGCTGCTGATCTATCTGCGGAAGTGACAGGATTGAGAGAAGAGCATTGCTTCCGCGTTTCCGGTGGCTCCTTATCGCGAACAAACCAACAGCGAGCTAGTCTGGGTCTCTCCGATGTGGATCAAGAGCGAATGACAAAGCATGAATGCAGAATGACGAAACCGAAACTCAGAGCCTGGGGTCTGATGGCATTCGTCATTCTGATTTCGTCATTCGGCATTCCCGTCGCGCGGGCCCATCCTTCCGACATCAGCTACCTCCGGGTGAAGGTGGAACGGCAGCGGGTGGAGATGCGGTTTACGTTCAATCTACTTTCGCTGAGTCGCTTTGTTCCGGGCCTGGATGCCAGTCAGAATCGCCACATCGACAAGGCTGAGCTGGAAGCTGCTGCGATAGCTTTGAACGACTACTTCAATCAGCACATCGAGGTGAACATCAATGAGAAGAAGGCCACGCTGGGGCACGCGGGGCCATTTGAATGCGTGTGGCCGGTCATCGATGGATCAGACAGTGTGGCTGAGGCTGACTATCCTGTGCGCTATGTGGACATCACCTTCACACAAACGGTGAAGCCATTGCTAGCGGATGTGTGGCTCGGCTTTGACATCTGGCAGCAAACCGGTCCGCTCGGCACCATCGAAGCCACCTTTGAGCAGGACGATCTGCGGATGCAGGTGCCCTTCAGCGTGAGTGAGCCGGATTACCTCTATGATACGGGCTATGCGGTGGAGGCGGTGTTTCAGGAAGTGGCTGCACTGCCTGTTTCTGATCGTGGCTGGGTGTTGTGGGTCGCCGCAGCAGGGATCGGTCTGACAGCTCTGATCGCCACCGTGGCGAGGCTGAAGGCGCAGGGCGGCGAGAGGAAGTGACCGTTCGGAGTTCTCGTTCGGAGTCCCGCCTTCAGGCGGCAAGACGCTGTAAGCACGGTGATGAACGATTTTGTATGTAGCCGCTTCGACGGTCCTTTTCCGGCTAAAGCCGGGACTCCCAACTGACTCCGAGCTACTTCACCTGCACCCACACGGGTGAGGACCACGCCATGTTGCCATCGGCTTGCTCCACGCGGAGGTAGTAGCGGTTTTCTCCGGCGACGGGCGTTTCATCCGTGAAGCTTTGTTCGAAAGTCTTCGCGCCGGGTTCCCACTGTTGATGGTTCTGTTCGTTGCGGACGAGGGTGATGCGCTTGAGAGCGGCTGTGCCATCCACTTTGAATTTGAGGACGGGCTTGCCGCTCACGGCGATCTCGGTGCCGAGGAGTTTGTCGTTGCAGGAGAACTCGACGAAAATCTTGTCGGTGGCGGCGATGGTGCGTCGGGCGTTGAGGCCCTCGATGATGCCTTCGCGAGTGAAGTCCTTCACATAGACGCCGCCGTAGCTGGTGTGGGTACTGATGTGGTCGCTGTTCGCCCACACGCCGAGCTTGTGACCGAGTTCGAGCGCGTGCTGATACACGCCATTGTTCTTCTCCGTGAAACTGCGGATCGGCTCACCGACGACAGGCTTGCCGATGACGGTGGATGCGTGGTTGTACTCCTCGCCAACACGCAGACCTACCGTGGGCTGCGGGGCGTTGAGACCTTCATAGCTGACGCGCGCGCCCTGGAAGATCTCGATGACGTTTTCGACGCGATGATCGACGGGCGGGATCTGATCCCAGTCGGTGCCCATGCCGGTCGCGCCGGTGTGAGAGATGGCGGTGACGGGTTTTCCGTAGCGCGTGAGCACGTCCCAGAGTTCTGTCGGGTGCAGCTCAGGCGTGCCTTCGGTTTTCACAGGGAAAATCTTCTGCCAGGGCGAGTCGAGATAGTTCTTCCGCTGGATGTAAACGATGGGGCCGCCGCGTTGGGCAAAGACCATGTTGCGATGACCGAACGGCCACTTCTGTTCGCGCTCATACGCATACATGCTCGTGAAGAAGCCGGGCGAGTAAAAGACATCGACCAGCTTTTGGTTCAGCCACCATTCATAAGGCGTGTAGATCTTCGCGATGTCCGTGTGGTCGCTGGTGCCGAGGGTGTCAAGCTTGCCCATGTCGATGGC
>JBEBGU010000478.1:0-4254 GCA_040081325.1 Prosthecobacter sp. | reverse complement strand
GATCACTGATGGCCTGGGCGTCGGCGACATGCCGCCAAAACTGCCCGATACAGATGCCCCAGTGCTCGCGCGGCAGGATGCTCAAGTCAGAGCAGGGATCGCCCGCCAGCGAGCCTATGCTTTCCGTGCCCAGGGTGAGGCCCTGCGTCATCATAGCGATGTCCTTCTCGCCATCTGGGATCCAGACACTGAAGGCAAGGCTGGTGGTACGACGGAAACGGTCGCCGCGGCGCTTCTTGAACGGCTAGCCGTGATCGCCATCATTCTACGTGGTGGTGAAACTGCGGAGATCCACCTTCTCCAATCCCTTGAGGAACTTCGTGCCGTATTGGTGCCGCCAACAGCATCCCCTTCGACTGACTGGAAGTTAGCTTTGAGCATTGCCTTGAAAAGCACCTTGAGCTTCCCTGACCCGATCCCTGACCACGCATCTCTGCACACGGGCGAGCAAACTACATACCATCCGCGCAATGCCTTCACCATCTTCCGCGAGAACAATCCTTTGCCGCCCCTGTGGCTCGGCTGGTGCTGGCGCACGTTTGAATCTCTGACGAAGAAAAAATCGCCCAAAAAAGAGACCAAAAAGGGAGCGCCAGTCCTGCCGGGAACGTTTCAGGAATTCTATGATCCCGTCCGTCGGCGAGCTGCGAGCACAGGCATGAGCGGGCTTTACGGTGATGCTCACCGCGGTGGCATTGTCATGTCCTATGTCCTCGCAGCACTTGCGGTTCTACTGGCTGTTACAGGAGCCATCGCGCATTCGCTGCACGCACCAGCACTGGTTATGCTATGTCTAGCCATACTCGAATTCGTCGCCATCGCCGTCATGTGGGCGCTCTCTGAATGTTCACGCATTGAGGACTGGAGTGGAGCCTGGACGGATTCCCGTATCCTTGCAGAGGCGCTTCGGGTCATGGAGTTCCTCGGCCCCATGGGTGTTCACACCCCACTCCCACGCCGCCCGCTTTCACTGCGTGATGTTACAGGCGTTAATAATCAGTCGAGAAGTTGGTCGCTTTGGTATTTCCGCGCTTTGATACGCATGGCTCCACTGCGGTTCAAATCTCCCCTCGGACACAACCTCAATGATCTCCGAAACACCGTCTTGGAGCAAGCCTGCAAAAAGCAGATCAGCCATCATCAAAAAAACGAACAGAAACAACACCGACTCCACCTCATCGTCGAGCAGTGCAGCTTTCAGATATTCGTGCTGGTCGGAGCTTGTGCAGTCATCCATCTCATCGACGTCAGCTTGCCAAAGCATATCCCGTTTTTCTGGCTGCTTGCCTTGCTGGTTGGTGTTGTGGGTCCGGCGCTGATTTCGGCGATGCATGGTCTGGCATCTCAAATCGAGGTGCTTCGCCTTCAGGATCGCTCTGAAGGCATGGTTACTCTCCTCAAAGAGCGCCAGCGTCTCCTTGAGGAGCTCGAACTCATTTCCAATCCCGTCGTAGCAGGTTCACTCAAACGGCTCGATTTAGCAGAACCGGTATGGGGACTGACCACACAGTCCCTCGTCGTCGCCACGATCATGATGGAAGAAACCGCCGGTTGGTCCATGCTCTGCCGCGACAGCGACATCCATGTCGGCTAATCCAATCGCCTGCCGCCATGAATACCTCTTTCGCCGCATACTTCAGCCATAGTTGGAATGCAGAGAACCTTCCAATCAACCTCCTCCTTTGGCGGCATGTAGCAAGTCGCTGCCACCTTGTGATAGATCAGCCAGAGCCAACCTTCGAAGACAAGCGTCCTTACTTCATCAGCCGCATGGAGACCTTACTGCGCCACGCTGACGTGATGATCTGCTGTCTCCCCGCTCAGAAACGCAGCGCTGATCAGTGTGGTGACACCGGTGACTGGCGTTCAGCCGCCACCTCCCCTTACATTTTGTTTGAGTTGCGGTTGGCAGAGCGCCTCGATCTCCCTCGCCTCGTCTTGTTCGATGCTGGGTCACGCTTTCAGCCACCGCCTTATCCGCCGCCTCACGTCCGCTACATCAAATGTAAGTTCAGCGAACTTGCCGAGCTTGACGCCGCCAGTCGTTCCAGCCCAGCGCTTCTCAAGGAGATCGACAGTTGGCTCGACTGGGTCGCTGACAACCGCTCTCCTGCCCCGTGGACACCTCCATCCCGCACCGCTTTCCTTCTTTCGCCCGACTCGCAGCTTCTGTCACAGTCACCACTGCTGTTTCAAGCTCTGGACGATGGAGGCTTCGATGCCCCGCAGCCCCTTGTATCGCTCTTCCAGACGGACGCCGAACTCTATCAAACCCTGCGCTCCATCGGCTTGCTCATCGTTGACATCCGCCAGCAGGATCTTTGGCCGCTCTATCATGCCGCGCACTCCCTCATGGTGCCCTCCATCCGTATCGATTCGCTAGCGGCCTCTCCCGTGGATACGGACCAGTCCCTCCCCCTATTGCTCAGAGGTCATCCCGTTGGTTACCAGAAGGATATCATCCATGAGGAGACTGGCTCAGGCGACCTCATCTTCAGGCGTATCCGTGATCGCGCGCTCGCTGCGTCACGCTCCTCCCGCGCTATCAGCATCTCCGCTGACGGCGAAGCCCTGCTCTACCAGCGAACCTTCGCCAAGGGCAATCACCTCGTCTTCATCAGCCACCATCATCGACCAAACGAACGAGGCTTCGTCGATTACATCATCGCCTCGCTCAAAGCAAAAGGCGTTCCCGTCTGGGAATATGGCGACCGGAATCAAGCCGCCGAGAACTGGGAGAAAAACCTCGATCAAGCCCTCGGTCAAATGACACTCATGGTCGCGCTCATGGGCGACATTTACGAGGCCCGACCCGCCTGCCTCAAAGAATGGAACCACGCCCTGAGCCACGGCATCGACATCCTCCCCTTCCTCGTCGGCGGGCGCACCAAAGCCTCCGAAGCCCTGCGCCCCAGCAAGACCACCCACAAGATCCTCTCCGATAATCTTTCCATCGAAGAACGTGCCCTTCCTGTCATCACCGCCGTCCTTCAGCACCTTCGGGTTCACGAAGCAAAGACTCAGCAGCCCCTGCTCATGGCCTGATCGCAGCACTCCATCCACTCGCTCCCATGACCCCGCCCAAGATCTTCATCTCCGCCACCTCGGGTGACCTCAGCGGCGCGCGGCAGATTGCCAAGGAGGCCCTGCTCACCATCAATTGCCATCCCGTCGAGCAGACCAACTTCGAGCCCGACTGGCGCAGCGTCACCGACATGCTGCGCGGGAAGATCAGCGATTGCCAGGCGCTCATCCACCTCGTCGGCTTCCGCTACGGCGCGGAGCCGGACCCAGCCAGCCTGCCGCCTGGCACCCCGCGCCGCAGCTACACGCAGTTGGAGTATCACCTCGCCCGCGAGCTGGGCCTGCGCGTCTATACCTTCCTCCTGCCCGAGATCTACCCCTTCGATCTGCCCGCCAAGGCCGATACCCCGGAGCAAACCCAGCTCCAGGCCGCGCACCGCGCCCTCATCCTGAGCAGCCCGCATCTCTACGAAAAGCCCACCAACGAACTCGACCTGCGCACCCGCATCATCCGCCTACAGGAAAATGCCATCGCATTAGAGCAGACGCACCAGAGCATCGCACATAATATCAGAACCGCGCGCCACTGGGGAATCTGGGCCGCCGCCACCCTCATCCTCATTCTCAGCGGCATCGGTGTCTGGCAGATGCAGATGCAAATGCAGATGCAGGAAACCACCGCAATCAACACCGGCCAAACCGACCTCGCCGCCCAGATGAGTCAGGTGCAGGAAGCACTCAGCCGCCTTCAACAGAGCACCGACCCGCAGAGAGACCCTATCTCCAGTTGGCCACAGGAGCGATTGGAGAAGGAACTGGCTCGGCAGATCAACTTCAAGGTGGAAGACCTCCGGGGCCTGCTCACCGCTGGTAAGACTGGCCTGGACGCCTTGGTCGCCGGTCAGGCTCTCCTCGCCTCCGGGAAAGAGGACGAGGCCGCCGAGAAGTTTGATACCGTCATCGCCCAAGAGCAGGCCGCCCTTCAGCGGCTCAGGCAGGCTTATGAAAGAAAGGCCCAGATTGCCTATGACAAAGCCCGCCTTGGAGAATCCCTGGACTACCGCCAAAAAGCCGCAGCGCTCATGGACAAGACCACCGACCCCATCGCTTGGGCGGCAGCGCAGGCATGGGTCGCCTCCCTACTTGATGCCACAGCTCGCTACAACGAGGCCGAACTGTTGATGCGGGAGATCCTCCAAATCAGGGAACAGCACCTTGGCCCCACGCCCC
>JBEBGU010000477.1:0-4257 GCA_040081325.1 Prosthecobacter sp. | reverse complement strand
CCCTCAATCTCATGCTCGGCTGAGTGGCACTCGTAGCAGCGGCTCTGGAGGATGGGTTGGATTTGGGAGCGGAAAAACTTGGCCGGATCATACGATTTAGCTGCTTCGTCAGCCTTGGCATTGGCCAGCGGCATGAAACAGGTAAGTATGAGCGCACGCAAAATCATCACGATGAAAACGCTGGAAGCAGAGGAGGCTTCAGCGCTTATCTTGTCCGTCTTGTTTCCTGTGTTGCTGCCAGCACCTTCTGCGTGTCGCCCCAGTCATTTTCACCTTAATTCTGACAGGGGTAGCCAGCGCTTGATGTGCCAACCGACGCGCTGAAAGACAATGCTAACAGACACGTTCACAAGCGCCACCATGATCCCTTCTTCCCGCCTACTCCGCGTCCCTCTCACGCTTCTCGCTCTTGCCCTGAATCCCCTGCTGCAAGCGGGTAGCCCGGACTATCAACCCGAGTTGTTCAAGAGCACCAAGCTCGTCTATGCGGATGCCTTTGATGGTGTGCTGAATACTGAGTTCTGGGAGATTCGTCAAAGCAGCACTTGGGCGGTCAAAGATGGCGTGCTGACAGGCAGCCAGTCCTCGAAAGAGTTCCAGGATAAAATGGTCGCAAAGGGCGACAAGGCCCATGCCGGATTCAAACCTGTGATCTGGCTGCATAAAGTGCCGGAGAATTTCGTCTGCACGATGCGAGTACGCTATGATGGCGCGGCCTACACCAAAGGCTTTCCGCTCATCGACATCGGCCACCACATCCACACGATCAACTTCAGCGAGAAGGCCACGACACTGACCATCAAGAAGGATGTCGAAAAGCTCACTGTCGAGTCACCGCTCTTCTCGCTCAACCAATGGCATGACGTCGCCATCGAACTGAAGAAGGGCACGCTCATTCTCACCATCGACGGCAAAAAGCACCGCTTCGACAGCAAAAACATCGACATGACCGGCCAGACGCAGATCGACTTCAAAGCCATCGACCTCGGCACCTGCCAGATTGATGACGTGAAGCTGTGGGAGGGGCTGTGACGTGGGAGGAGATTTGAGAAGACGGGGTGCCTCCCGTCTAAGCTTACAGCGTGCCCGCTTCGAGTTGATCCAAATAGATGAACTCCGGAGCTTTTACGCCCGCTTCCTCACGAATCCTCACCAGCCGTGGCGACTCAAAGAATGCCTTCGCATCTGCGATGGAAGTCCAAGCTGAGAAGTGGACGATCTTGTTCGCATCCATTTCGTATTTCAAAACTTGATAGGATCGCTCGCCCGCCTCCTTGCGAATACCAGCAGCGGTATCAAAGATCTTTTTCCAAGCTGAGTAATCGGCGACTTCGTGAATGATGAGAACGTAGGGCATGAGCGAGTGTGTCGCTCCTTATGATGGAAATACCAGGCAAAGCATTCCTTCAGGCAACTTTCGGCGGCCACACAACACCATCGAGTTCCTTGGGGAGTTGCGTGGGGTCCGTTGGATAGAACAGCGAGAGATCGACCTTGGACTTCGATCCCTGTACAAACTCCAGTTCCTCCGGTCCACCGATGATGAGCCAGAGTACTTCTTCGTCGGTGTCGTTGAACACTTGTCGAAGCTGATCCGGTTCAACGAACACGCCGCCATACTTCGGCACAGTCAGTGTTTCATTGCCGACGCGTAGTCGCCCGGTGCCTTCCAGAACAAAATAAAACTCCTCAGAGCGGATGTGCTTATGCAGTGTGTTCGCACTCATCGGCGGCATCCGCCACAGGCGGGCTCCAAGATTCTCGCTGCCGGTGCGCTCGAGGTAATCTGCGTTCGGAATCTTCATGAGATTCGAGGGACGCCAAGAGAGGTCGTCTGGTTTGATCAGATGGTAGCCTGGGTAGGGACTCATGGGAATGAACGCATCATTCTGCAAAGCCAGCCATAAGCAATAGATGCGTCCTCGTTCGTTGCCAGACATTGCGTCAGTCGTTTGGCGAGATCATGAGACGTGATTTGCTGCCCCGCAAAAATCAGGCTGGCCATTTACTCCGATTCAAGAGAGCATGGTCACATGAAATCACTTCTGCACACCTCCGACATGAAGTTCCTCAACCGTCGTGAGATCCTTCGCGGCTTCGGTGCCACGGCCGCACTCGCTGCCTTCCCTGGTTTGCGGGCTGCATCCGCGGACAAGGATTCCCTGCCGATGCAGTTCTACAAAAGCCTCACGGAGGAGCAGCACGCGAAGATCGTCCTGCCGGTGGATCACGCGAAGCGCAAGTTCATCAGCAACTGGTGGTACATCTGCCCCGACCAGCGCCTGCACACCTTTTACACCAAGGATCAGCAGGATCTCGTGAAGCAGATCTTCGACTCACTGCACTCCTCTGCTTATCGTGAAAAGATGACCTGGCAGGTGGAGAAGGACCTGATGGGGAAGATTCAAAACACGCCCTCGGTCGGTTTCTTCGGCACTCCTGCGGACAAGGACTTCGAGTTCATCTACACCGGGCATCATGTCACCCGCCGCTGCAACGCTCATACCGACAAGGGCCTCGGCTTTGGTGGTGCCCCGATTTTCTATGGCAACTTCGCCAAAGCTTTCCGTGAGACCAAGGATCACGAGGGCAATCCCTTCTGGTATCAGGGACTCCTCTTCCATGAGTTCTACACCGCCCTGGATGGCAAGCAGCAGGAGAAGATCCTCGTCGGGCGCGAGCCACGCAAGGAGGACCCCGCCGCCGTCATCCTGAAGCACAAGACCGACTTGCCCGGCATCAGCGGCGCGGACCTCAGCAAGGATCAGCAGGCCAAACTCCTCGACGTCATGCGCCGCATGCTCGCCTGCTTCCGCCCGGACGACGTGGACGCCACCATGAAGATCATCGAGGATAAGAAGATGATCGAGCGGCTGTTCGTCTCCTGCTACGGCGGTGCCTTTGACATCGGCAGTGACAAAGTCTGGGACACCTGGCAGATCGAAGGCCCGGAGATGGTTTGGTATTTCCGCGGCGTGCCCCACATCCACGGCTACTTCCATCTGGCAGCTTGAGTCGGCTTAAGCCTTCATCATCTCCGTCAATTGCTTCGTCGCGATGCCGATGGGTCGGTCCAGTGGCACACCGGCACAGGCGAGGATCGTGGTGAGGAGGTCGCCTTGATTGCCCTTGGTGTTGGCGAAGAAGCGCCCGGTGTTGACGGAGCCGCCGCCTTTGCCGGCGATGATGAAAGGCAGGTTCTCGCGGCTGTGCTTGTTGCCGTCTTCGAGGCCGCTGCCCCACATCATGATGCAGTTATCGAGCAGGGTGCCTTCGCCCTCACGCAGGCTGGCCATCTTTTTCACCATGTAGGCGAACTGGTCGATGTTGAACTTCGTGATCGCGGCGACTTTGCCCGCCTTGCCTGCCTCGTTGTTGTGATGGGTCTGCGAGTGATGAGTGTCGGTGAAGCCGAGTTCAGGATAAGACACGCCATTCGGCGTGGAGCCGATGTAGGTGCTGACGCGAGTGGTGTCGGTCTGGAAGGCCAGCACATTGAGGTCGCACATCACCTGCATGTATTCGCTGCGCTTGTCGCCCTCGGGGATCTTGATCTCGATGGGCGGGGAGTCGGAGGCGTTGCGTTTGCTGGAAGCGACACCTGCTTTTTCCAGAGCGGCCTCCTTCTGGCGATACTCGATGGCAGCGATGCGACGCTCCACAGCGCGCACGCTGTCGAGGTATTCGTCCAGCTTGTGCTGATCGCCTTGCGGCAGCTTTTTGCGCAGATCCTTGGCTCCACCGATGACCAGATCCAGCATCTGCCGGTCCAGCGGGTCGGTTTGTCCCGCCTTTCCGGGCTTGTCAGACTTTCCAAACAGGCGGTTTAGCACGTTGCGTGGATTTGTCTCGGCGGGCACAGCCTGGGTGGGCGAGCGGTAGCTGCAATGCGAGTAGTAGCCCTCATTGAGTCCTTCCTGGTTCTCCTTGTGCGTCTGCGGCATCGTCGCGAGTTCCAGAGAGGGCAGGGAAGTGAGGCCGCCCATGTAATTCGCAGCGATCTGGTCCGCTGAGATGGCGATATTGATCTGACTGCGCCTGTCCGCATCCGGCAGTCGCGCGGTGAGCCAGGTGGAGAGTTCCAGCGCATGAGGGGCGCCGTTGAAGGGAGAGATCGGCACGCCCGAGATGCCCTTCATCAGCAGGCACTGGTCGAGGATCGGCCGCAGCGACTCCAAAGCGGGCGGCGGCGACTTCAAGAAGCTCTCAGCATTCGCCGGCCAGAACTGATCCATGATCACCCCATGCGGCATGTAC
>JBEBGU010000476.1:0-4264 GCA_040081325.1 Prosthecobacter sp. | reverse complement strand
GTGGGTCGGCATCTGAACCTCAGATTTGGGGTGGATACATGGCTTAATGTCCTCAGAATGAAGGAATGGAGGGCGCTGCCATGAGGGTTCTCCGATGGGGCTGGCACCTGAATCGTCACGAAAAAACTTTTCTTCACGGCATCGGGCTTACTCCCGAGTGCCCATGAGCCGCCGGAGCAGGTCTTCTTCATGGAGAATGCCTGAGGGCTGCTGATTGGCATCGAGCACGAGGCAGAGGCTGCGGCCACGTTTGCGCATTCGTTGCAGAGATTGCAGCGCGCTGTCCTGCTCATGCACGCTGTCGAGCGTGCGCATGTGCTGACGCACGAGCCGATCAGGCGGCATGTCCTTCCCCAAAGTGGAGAGATCGATCACGCCAACGAAACTACCCTGATCACCAATCACGGGCAGCGTGCTGATGCGATTTTCGCGGGCTAAAATCAGCGCACTACTCAGCGGTAAATCAGGAGACAATGCCACACTGCGAGTGAGCGGGCGCATGACGTCGCCGGCATGAAGTAGGCGGTAGTCCAGCACCTGATGGATCAAGCGCGCGGCACCGGATGAGAGCTGATTTTGATGCTCCAATGTGCGTGCCTGATGGCGCAGATCATCACGACCTGCCGATTGATTCGGGACAGAGGTCGCATCTGTCGGATGCGCACGAGCCATGAGCCGGAATAAAGGTCGGAAGAGGCCGATGAGGAGCACCAGTGGAAACAGGGCACGGATGGTACGAAAGGGATAGCGGCGGAAGAGCTTCTTCGGCAGGACTTCAAGCCCGATGAGAAAGATGGGCAACGCCACGGCAAAGGCGGCGAGATAGCCCCAGCCGCCCGAAACGCGCACCAGTTTCCAGGCGATGATGAGAAAGGCGGCGAGATTGGTGATGTGATTGGCCACCGTGATCGCGCCGAGCAGGGCGTCGCGATCCTCTACCAGCGGCAGCAGGCGCGCAGCACGGCGGTCGCCCGAGCTTGCAGCATGGCGCACGCGCACACGACTCACGGCAAGCACGGCGCTTTCTAGCCCTGACAAAGCGAACGACAGAGCGAGTGAAATGAGCAGCAGGATGATCCAACTCACGCTTCTTCCGCCTCCTCACCTTTGGTTAGCGGACGACTCAACCTTAGCTCGACCTGCTGGATTCGGGCGCGCACGACTCGACGCACTTTAATCTCGGCACCTTCGACCTGGATGCGCTCGCCTGCCTTGGGCACATGGCCGAGTTGATTGAAGACGAAACCGCCAATGGTGTCGATACCACCTGCGGGTAGAGGTAACTCTAATTCACGCGACACGTCATCCAGACGCGTGCCGCCATCGAGCAAGTAACGACCACCACCAAGCTCGCGAATTTCTCCCGCCTCACCCTGCAATGGCGCAGCTTCGTAGAGCAACCAGTCGGCGATTTCCTCCTGACTCACCATGCCTTCTAGCCCGCCATATTCATCAACGATGAGCACGGGCCGGACGGAGTTTTGCAGGTGTTTTTCAAGTGCATCCAACACGGGCATGGTCTCTGGCACAAAGGCGACCAATTCACGCATGGCCTGCCAGGTCGGCCTGCCAGCAAGCTTCCAAGCGACGGTATCAATCACGCCGACCACCACATCAGGCGTCTCACCATACACCACCACCCAACGGCTCGCGGACTGCTCCAGAACGGTGGCTGATTTTGCCGGCCCATCTTCGGCACTCATTAGCGTCAGATCCACGCGCGGCACCATGCAGTCACGCACGGTCAGTCGCTCAATGTCCAATGCCTCACGGATGATGGAGGCTTCAGCGCTGTCGAGCAGGCCCTGTTCCTCACGCATTTCCACCAGCGTTTCAAATTCATCTCGGGTGATCGGCACCCGCATTTTCACACGACCAGACACCAGTCGGCGGATCAGAGCGTCTGTCGCGCGATCAGCCAGCGTGACCATGGGATCAAGCACCGAGCGCAGGGGATTTAGCAGACGCAGACTGCCGAGTAGAACGGTCGATGGCGAGTAGGCGGCGAGAAATTTTGGCAGCACATCTCCAAACAGAACGGTCGTCATGAAGAGAATCGGCGCAGTCAGCCACGGGTTCCAGCCCATCAATTTGAAAGGACCCGACACCAGATGCAATCCCAGCGCTGCGAGCGCGAGATTCAGCGTCGCCGAGAGGAGCAGGGTGCGGTGCAATTGAGCGAAAGGGTTCGCAGTGATGCTTCGCAGCTTTCGTGCCACGCTGCCCTCACCCGCTTGCTCAAGCTGCTCTTCCAAATCACGCGCCGTGTGGATGGCGGTCTCCGTGGCAGAGATCACTGCCAGCAACAAAAGAAGCGCGATGTAGATGAGTCCAGAAACGAGGAGAAGCACGGGCCGAATTGTTCCGAAGGGTCAAGTCGGGGTCAAGCCATGAATCGCGCGCACAAACTGCTGCGCTCAAGGATTGATCAGCGACTCCAGATCGCTTTCCTGCAAACCACTCATGAGCGGAGATTGATCGTCGATGGAGGCCTCCACTAAGCCGCGCTTTTTGGCCTGAAGAGCAAGGATTCGCTCCTCCACCGTGCCCCGCATCGCTAGGCGGTAGGCGGTGACGACGCGCTGCTGGCCGATTCGATGGGCACGGTCGATGGCCTGGGACTCGACGGCAGGGTTCCACCATGGGTCCAGAAGGATGACGTGATCTGCGGCGGTCAGGTTCAGCCCGTAGCCGCCAGCTTTGAGACTGATGAGGAAAACCCGCCGCTCGGGCTGGCTTTGGAAGGCCTTCACCTGCGCCTCACGATCCTGACTACTGCCATCTAAATAGGCATAAGTGACCTGGCGGGCATCAAGCGCCTCGCGGACGAGCTTCAAGAATTGGACGAACTGGCTAAAGATGAGCACTTTGCCGCCCCCCTCCAAAATGGACTCCAGGCGCTCAAGTAGCATGGGCCACTTGCCAGACAGGTCATCCTGATCAAGTCCGCCAAGGGTGTCTTTTTGCAAACCTGTCAGGCGGAGATCACAGCAGACTTGGCGCAGACGGAGCAGAACGGTGAACATGGTCATCTTAGCACCACCCTGGCCCGAGCGCTTGCGGGCAGCCTTGATTTCCTCCCGCCCTTCCTCCAAAAGACGGCGGTACACCTCGGCCTGAGCTGGGGAAGGGTCGCACCAGAGGACTTGCTCGATCTTCTCAGGCAGATCCTTGAGCACCTCACGCTTGGTGCGGCGCAGGAAATAGGGGCGCAGGAGTTTTTTCAAGCGCTCGCTCGCCGCCAGTCCAGCCGGAGTGTCCATGCCGCCGTGAATTGGTAACTCGAAGCGTTCTTTGAAGTTGTCGCGGCTGCCCAGATAGCCCGGTAAAACGAAGTGATAAATGGACCACAAGTCGCGCGTGCTGTTCTCCACAGGCGTCCCAGTGAGAGCCAGACGGGACTTCGCCGTAAGTTCTCGGAGCGCTTTGGCTGCGTCAGTATCAGCGTTACGGATGTAACTAGCCTCATCAAGAAGGAGCAAGAACCAAGACTGCTTCTTCAAGGCCACTAGATCCCTGACAACCAACTGATAAGTGGTGATGATCACATCGTAATCCTGAAGGCGACCCAGCAGTTCAGCTCGATTCGATCCCTGGGAAATCGCCACCCGTAATTCGGGAGCGAAACGCTCAAGTTCTGCTCGCCAGTTACCAGTCAAAGACTTGGGGCATACAATCAGAACCGGCAGACGATCCTCTTTTTTCGTCCGAATGAGAAGCATAGTGATCAGGGCGATGCTCTGCACCGTTTTACCCAAGCCCATTTCATCACCCAGGAGTCCGCCGCGCCCAGCCAGAGCCAGTGAGGCCATCCAGCGAACGCCAAGCAATTGATAAGGCCTGAGCCGAGTACCCAGATCACCAAGTTCAGCCAACACCACCGCCTCGTCAGGCAGATCGGTTTTTTCATCTGCACCCGTCCCCAGAAAGTAGCCCGCATGGAGACTGCTGATTCGAGCGCCATCAGGGGTGAGTTGGAGGGGGACATCTCGCAATGTGTCCTCAAATTCCTCCACACTCTGGAGGTCAAGCGTGTAACGCTTGCCGTTTTTCCCCTGAACCGAACGCTGGCCTGAACGCACCAATCGAAGCACCTCAGAGCGCGGCAAACTGAAGCCATCCGGAGCCTCGTAACCGAACTCCATCGCCAACCAGTCGGAACCCGAACTGCCGGTAAAACCCTCCTCGGGGCGCTGCCGAACCTGAGGAACAATGCGAGCCACACCACGAGTTGCCGCCAACCAGCGCTCCCCTTCAATAACCG